>CAZDEX010000058.1:0-10192 GCA_964504405.1 uncultured Gaiellales bacterium
GCGAGCTCGACGCGCTCGCCGAGGTCGATCGGCTTGCGGTACTCGAGCACCGCGCGCAGCCGCCCGCCGAGGCGGCCCGCGAAGACCTCCTCGACCGGCGCCCAGTACGCGGCGTTGTTCACGTGGCCGAGGCGGTCGACGTCCACGACGCGCAGGGGCCACTCCTGCGACGGCTCGACCGTGGGCGGCGGAAGCGTGAGCCGTGTCGACACGCGGCGCCCTTCGGTCGACGGCCCGTAGATCTCGCGAAAGCCGTCGTCGAGGCGCAGCGGCCGCAGGTCGCGGTCGAGGTGGATCCAGATGCTCTCCGCCTCGATGTGCCCGCCGGCCGAGCCGCGCAGCGTGTACCGGCGCGCCGCCGCCGTCGACGCGGTGCCGCTCGCCCACGTCTCGAGCTCGACGGTCAGGTCGTCGCGGAACGGCTCGACGACCTCCAGCTCGGTGCGGCGCACGATCCAGAAGTGCTTGCCCGGCGGGCGTCCCACGTCGATCACGTCCTCGCTCGCGACGTCCTGCAGCAGGCGCGCGACGACGTCGAGACGCAGACGGCCCGTCGCGTCCACGTCGGAGAGCCCGACCGTCTTCGTCGCGTGGAACCGCCTCACAGCCGGTCGAAGACCGCACGCGCGAGAGCGGCGTGGCCCTCCGCGTCGAGATGCTCGACGTCGCCGTTCACCACGGGATACGGCGGGGCGACCAGGACCTCGCAATCGAGCTCTGCGCAAAACGACTCCTCGAGCCCGTGCCCCGCGAACGGCGCGGGGCAGACGACGAGAGGCCGTGCGTCGCACGCGCGCACCACCTCGACGAGCCGCGCGACACAGCGCGCGACGCGCTCGTCCGCGATGTAGTTGACGTCGTTCGTGCCGAGGAAGATCACGACGACGTCGACGGGCGCGTGCGAGAGCAGGCAGGGGAGGAGGTACGGAAGTCCGTTGCGGCCCTCCGAATCCGGGCGGTCGATCGTCGCGGTGCGCCCACTCAGGCCCTCCGCGATCACCTCCCACTCGTCGCCGAGCGCGGCCTGCAGCCGGTTCGGCCAGCGCAGCTCGCGCGGAAGCCGCTCGCCGTCCGAGCCGGGGACGTACCCCCACGTGTTGGAGTCGCCGAAGCAGACGAGCGTGCGCATCAGCGCTGCAGCCGGATTGCGTTGAGATCGCGCTCGCGGATCTCGTCGATGCGTGAGAGGAGATCGTCGAGGTCGTCGTGCTCCGCATGGATGTAGCGGCCGGCGAGCGCGTCGTACCCGCCGCTCGCCAGCTTGCGCACGAGCTCGGGCGCAAGCTCGGGCGGCGTCCATGGCGCGTCGTCTGCCATCCACGACGTCATCTCGGTCTTGACGAGGCCGGGGCTGATCACGAAGACGGGGATGTCGAGCGCGTTGTTCAGCGTCTCGCCGTACCGGCAGACCGCAGCCTTGGACGACGTGTACGACGTGTTCGACGCGCCCGGGAGATAGGCCGAGCCGCTGCCCGTGATCACGATGCGCGAGCAGCCCCGCGCGAGCGCCGCCTCGCACGTCAGGTGCACGCCGAGCACGTTGACCTCGAACGTACGCCAGAAGTCCGCGTCGTTGCCGACGCCGGCGTTCGCGAACAGCAGGTCGACGTCGCCGATCTCGGCGAAGCCGCGCTCGACCGAGTCGCGGTCTGCGACGTCCATCTGGACGGCGCGGCCGCCGATCTCCCGGGCGACCGCCTCGATCTGGTCGCGCGAGCGGGCGGTCACGACGACGTCCCAGCCGTCGCCGGCGAGCACGCGGGCAGTGGCCGCGCCGATGCCGCGGCCGCCGCCGGTGACGACCGCGACGCTCACGGGCCGAACCCTACTGGCGCACCGCAGGGTTAGCGTCCGCTAACTTAGCGGACGCTAACTTCGGAGGGAGATTGGACGATGCAGCGCTTCATTACGGCTGAGAACAAGAAATGGTGGACGCTGGCGGCGGTCTCCGTCGGGCTGTTCATGATCATGCTCGACAACACGGTCGTGAACGTCGCGCTGCCGTCGATGCGCGCCTCGTTGCACATGAGCCTGTCGGAGCTCGAATGGGTGGTCGCGGGGTACGCGCTCACCTTCGCCGCGTTCATGCTGATCGGCGGGAAGCTCGCCGACTACATGGGCCACCGCCTGATCTTCATGGTCGGTCTCGCGGTGTTCACGGGCGCGAGCCTCGCCTGCGGCCTGGCGCCGAACGGCGGCTTCCTGATCGGCGCGCGCATCGTGCAGGGCCTCGGCGGGGCGCTGATGAACCCGGCGACGCTCTCGATCATCACCGCCACCTTCGCGCCGCGTGAGCGCGGGCGCGCGATCGGCATCTGGGCCGGCGTCTCCGCGCTGGCGCTCGCGATCGGGCCGCTCGTCGGCGGCCTCCTGACCGAGCACGTGAACTGGAACTGGATCTTCTACATCAACGTTCCGATCGGGCTGCTCGGCCTGCTGTCGGCGCCGATGTTCATCAGCGAGTCGCGTGACACGACCGCCGAGCAGCGGCTCGACATCCCGGGCCTCGCGACCTCGGCGCTCGGGCTCTTTGCGCTGACCTACGCGTTCATCGAGGCGAACAGCTACGGCTGGACGTCGACGCGGATCCTCGGTGCCTTCGCGGTCGCCGCGGTCTCGCTCGCCGTGTTCGTCCTGCTCGAGCGCCACCAGCGCGTGCCCATGCTCGACCTTTCGCTGTTCCGCAACCGCACCTTCAGCGGTGCGAACACGTCGATGCTCTTCGTCGGGCTCGCGATGTTCGGGACGTTCTTCTACGTCTCGCTGTACATGCAGAACGTCCTGCGCTACTCGCCTGTCGAAGCCGGCGCGAGCTTCCTGCCGATGACGATCCTGATCATCCTCGTCGCCCCGCGCGCGGGCGCGCTGACCGACAAGGTCGGCTCGCGCTGGCTCGTCGGCGGCGGGATGACCCTGCTCTCGCTGATGCTTCTCTACTACTCGAACCTCGGCGCGCATGAGTCGTTCTACGCCCTCCTGCCGGGCCTGCTGCTCGGCGGGCTCGGGATGGGCATGACGATGACGCCCGTGACGGCCGCCGCGATGAGCGCGGTCGCGGTCGACAAGGCCGGCATCGGCTCCGCGGTGCTGAACTCTGCGCGGCAGGTCGGCGGCTCGCTCGGCATCGCCGTGATGGGCGCGGTCGTGGCAAGCGCGTCGGACTACCTGACGGGGTTCCACGACGCGCTGCGCATCGGTTCGGCGCTCTGCATCGCGGGAGCGGCCGTCGCCGTGGTCGCGATCCGCAAGATCGAGCACGCGCATCCCGTGGCGCAGCCGGTCGCAGAGGCGGCATGACGGAGACCAAGCAGCGGCTCACCGCCGATGCCAGGCGGCAGGCGGTCCTCGAGACCGCCTGCCGCGTCTTCTCCCGCTCGAGCTACCGCGGTGCGACGACGGCCGACATCGCCCGCGAGGCGGGCATCTCGGAGCCGATCCTCTACCGCCACTTCGGCTCGAAGCGCGACCTCTACCTCACGTGCCTCGAGCACGCCTACGACGAGCTCGTCGCCGTGGCGGAGAAGGCGCGCCGCGACGATCCGGACGGCTGCCTCGGCACCGTGTGGAAGGCATACATGAAGTCGAAGGCGCGCGTCCGGCTCGTCGATCTGTGGGTGCAGGGGCTCGGCGTCGAGGATCCGGAGATCGCGCGGGCGCTCAAGCGCCAGATCCGGCGGCTCCACCAGGTCTTCGTCGACGTGCTGCGCGAGCAGCAGGAGAACGGCCAGGTCTACGCCGACCGCGATCCGGTCGCCGAGGCGTGGCTCTTCATCGCGAGCGGCCTGCTCGCGACCTTCGACGACCGCCTCGGCGGCCTCCTCGGCCCCGATCTGGGTCGCGTGCGCGACGCGCGCCGCGCCTGGCTCCTCACCGACCCGTCGTAAAACGGTCCGAGAAAAGAGGAAAGCCCCGGCTGCGGCACCCGGGGCTCTCCCTGGTCAGGCGGGGCGCCGGTTGGGCGTCTGCGAAAAAGAGTCGGCTCTGCGGCCCAGCCGATCCCTTCCGTTCAATCGCCTCTGGCGCTCCCCCTGCACTCGACCTGGCGTCCGGCCGTGGTGCAAGGTGCGCTCACTCTAGGAGCCTTTTTCGTACCTGTCAAGTAACTCGGTCAAGTGATTCTGCGTTCGGCTTGTTGACCGGAAAACCGCGCAGTCATGCCCCTTTTGGGGGACTGTCCTTTTCTGGGGATTGCAATCTGGTCAAGTGTCCGGCATGCTCCGTTCCTGATGACTCCTCGCGCCGCACGCGGGATCACGATGGGGGCTGCCGCAACGCCGAAGGCGCCGCGGCTCGGTGAGCGCCTGCGCCAGCTCCGCGTCGCCGCCGGTCTGACCCAGACCGATCTCGCCGGCGAGCGCTTCTCCAAGGAGTACATCTCCCAGATCGAGCGCGGCAAGACGCGCCCGACCGTGGAGACGATCGAGTGGCTCGCGCTTCGCCTGGGCGTCGACGCCGGATTCCTGCAGAGCGGCGTCTCCGCCGACGAGCGGGCGAAGGCCGAGACGATCCTCGCCCGCGCGGACGGGCTCGTGAAGGACCACGAGTTCGCGGACGCGATCGAGGAGTACGTGCACGCGCTCCCGGCCGTGCTCGCGACGGGCTCCGTCGAGCTCCACGTTCGCCTCCTGAACGGCGAGGGGTTCGCGCGCACGCTGAGCGGCGATGTCAAGGGCGCGCTCGCCATGCTGAACGATTCGCGCGCGCTCGTGGAGCGCGAAGAGTTCTCCGACATCGATCGCGCCGAGGTGCTGTACCGCCTGGGGGTTTGCCGGTACATGCTTTCCAGCATCTCGACCGCGGTCGGTTTGTTCAACGAGTCGCTCGCCCTCGCAGAGCGCTCGGGCTTCCCCGCCGACGAGCTGCGCATGAACGTCTTCGCGTGGCGCTCGCGGTGCTACCGCCGCCAGCGCGACTACGAGGCCGCGCGTGAGGACGTCGAGCGCGCGCTCGAGCTCGCGGAGGCCGCGCACGACCAGCGCGCGCTCGGCACGGCGTACTTCCAGGCCTCCCTGCTCGCCGAGCGCGACGGCCACTGGGTGCTCGCACGCTCCTACGCCGAGAAGGCGAAGGCGCAGTACGAGGAGCTCGCGGACCGCGCGAACGTCGCGCGCCTCCTGAACAACCTCGGCGGTCTCGAGTTTCTGCTCGGCAAGCCGGAGCAGGCGATCGAGAACCTCAAGCACTCGGTCGCGGTCGCCCTCGAGGCGGGCCGCGAGGAAGAGGTCGCGACCGCGGTCTCCTCGCTCGCCCAGGTGCATCTGCGCACCGGCGACGTCGAGCGCGCCGAGGAGCAGGCGCTGCACGCGCTGCAGATCATCGGCGAGCGCGAGGACATGCTCGACGAGATCGGGAACGCGCGCATCGTGCTCGGCCGCGCGCTGCTCGAGCAGGGCCGCCTCGACGAGGCGGAAACGGAGTTTGCGCACGCAGAAGACGCGTTCGCGAAGTTGTCGTCGGCATCACACCGCGCTGGGGCCTGGATTGCGCAGGGTGATCTCGCGACGAAGCGGGGAGACGAAAGGCGAGCCGCGGTGTTGTACCGTCGCGCGGCGGAAACGCTCCAGGACGTCCGGTTCTAATGAAGGAGGTGTTCACTGTGGCAAACAAGTCTTTCCGGCGCCGAACGCTTGTACTGCTCGCCCTGGTCGCGCTTGCGATCGTTGCGGGCAAGGCAGGCGTTCCCGTCAGGCATGGCTTTGGCATGTGGGACGGCCCGCTTCCGTAGCGATGGCCCGTTCTGAGCACGCGCGCTCTTGCAGCTAGGGGAGCCGGCAAGCGCGCTTTCACCCTCGGGCGGGCCGCGCTACGCGGGCCGTTGCTCGAGCGCGCGCAAGTCGTGGAGGACCTGCTGCGCTTGAACCTGTGAGTCGTACAGCACCCGGCGCCTGCCCCGGGGGTCGATCAGCGCCGTGTAGGCGACGTGGTCGACGAGGGCGGGCTGCGACTGCACGGCGAGGACGTGCCACGCAGCCCAGATGGGGCGGAGCTGCGCCCGCGTGCCGATCAGGAAGTGGAACCCGGGCTCGAGGTGCATGCGGCGCTCGTACGCGCGCACGGCGGCCGGCGTGTCGCCCTTCGGGTCGACGCTGACGGCGAGCACGCTCAGCTTCGCCTTCGGCTCGCGCGCCCGCAGCACCGTGTTCAGGTTCGACGCGACCAGGGGGCAGACGTCGGGACAGTGCGTGTAGAGGAACGTCACGAGGGTCCACCTGCCGCGCTGGCCCGCGAGCGTGACGGCGTGTCCGTGCGCGTCGTGCAACGCGATCGGCTGCGCGCGGTCGGGCGGCACGATCGCTCCTCCGGACAGCTTCATCGACGACGTCGTGGCGGGCGCCTCGACCTTCGGTGTCGCGCTCCCGCACGCGGCGGCGGCGACGCCGAGGGCGAGCAGCAGGGAAAGGCGACGCACGAATAGGAACGGTAGTCGCTGCAATGGGCCGTCCGGCCCATGTGCCGGATGCGGGGCTGTGGCAGGTTGAGCGAAGTGAGCGAGACCCTGTACAGCGTGCGCCAGGTGGCCGACACGCTCGGCGTGCACCCGGAGACGATCCGCCGCCTGATCCACGACGGGCGTCTCGACGCTGTCCGGATCGGTCGAGTGCTGCGGGTCGAGGCGAACTCACTCGCGGGCTTCGTCGCGCGCCAGCGCGTCAAGCCGATGCGCCGGCAGCTGCTCTAGTGTCCCTGTTTCCACCCCAGGCACCGGGGGCAAAAGCGTGCGATGGCCGAGAAGGGCAAAACGCGCCGCGCGCTCGAGGTGACGCGCGTGGCACGCCGGACGCACCTGCTGCGTGTCCTGCGCGAGGTCGGCGTCGTCGGCGACCGTCCGGCGACCCGCGAAGGCGCGATCAAGTTCCGCGAGGCGCTGGAGGAGCTCGGGACGACGTTCCTGAAGCTCGGCCAGCTCCTATCGTCCCGGCCGGACCTCCTGCCGGACGTCTACATCGACGAGCTGACGAAGCTCACCGATGACGCGCCGCCGCTCCCGTTCGCGCCGCTGCGCCAGGTGATCGACTCGGAGATCGGGCTCGAGCACTTCGCCTCGATCGACGAGGAGCCGCTTGCGGCGGCGTCGATCGCCCAGATCCACCCGGCGCTTCTGAAGAGCGGGCGCCGTGTCGTGATGAAGGTGCGGAGGCCCAAGATCGAAGAGCAGGTCCAGCTCGACCTCGAGCTGCTGCGGAAGACGGCGGGCATCGCCGAGAAGCACTCGTCGACCGCCCAGCTCCTCCAGCTCAACGCGCTCGCCGACGACCTCGAGCAGAACCTCCTCACCGAGCTCGACTTTCGCGAGGAGGCGCACAACGCCGAGCTGATCGCGTCGGTGATCGAGGACTACAGCGACGACCTCTTCGTTCCGCAGATCATCCACCCGTACGTGACGGAGCGGGTGCTCGTCATGGAGCGCATCGACGGATCGCGCGTCGACGAGACGCATGCGCAGGAGAAGGAACGCGCGCAGGAGCTCGCGCGCACCTTCTTCCGTGCGTACATCCGCCAGGTGACCGTGAAGGGCATCTACCACGCGGATCCGCACCAGGGGAACGTCCTGATCACGCCCGACGGCCGGCTCGCGCTGCTCGACTTCGGCCTGATCGGCAAGCTCGACGACGACACGCGTACCTCGCTCGCGCTTCTGCTGCTTGCGATCGCGCAGAATCGTGCCGACGACGTCGCCGACCTGATCCTCTCCCTCTCGCGCACCACCGCGGACTCCGACGAGGCCGGTTTCGTCCTCGACCTTCGCCGCACGCTGCCCCGCTACCAGTGGCGCTCGCTCGCGGGCCTGAAGACGGGCGAGGGGCTGGCCGACCTGCAGCGCCTCTGCCTGCAGCACGGAATCGCGCTTCCGACGTCCTTCGCGCTCGTCGGGAAGACGTTGTCGCAGGCCGAGAGCATCGCGCGCACGCTCGATCCGGAGCTCGACCCGGTGCAGCTGATCCGCGCCGAGGGCTGGAAGGTGATGGCCCAGGAGGCGGAGCGGCGCCTCGAGCCGAACCAGCTGCTCGCGTTCACGTTCACGCAGCTGCAGCCGCTCCTGCGCATGCCGCGACGACTTGCCGCGCTGACGCAGAAGGTCGAGACGGGCACGCTGAAGATCGGGATCGCCCCGGTCGAGCTCGAGAGCTTCGAGCAACTGCTGCGCTCGACCGCCAACCGTGTGGGCGCGGCGATGATCGTCTCCGCGCTCCTGATCGCGTCCGCCCTGATGGCGCGCGTCGACCACACCCTCGCTGTCGTCGGCTTCCTGTGCGCGACCGCACTCGGGCTCTACATGCTCTGGCGCATCATGCGCACGCCCGGCGGCCTGTAGCTCTGGTCGCTAGCCGACGCCGTCGCGCGAGCCGACGCGCTCGATCACGACCTGCGGAACCCGCGCACGCGGCGACAGCCGCAGGCACATGCGTACGACTTCCGCGCAGTCCTCCGGCTGGATCATCTCTTCGCGCGCAAGGCCCGACCACTCCGCCATCGGCGTGTCCACGAAGCCGGGGCAGATCGCGATCGCGCGCACGCCGTCGCCGTCGAGCTCCGCGTTCTGCGAGCGGGTGAGCGCGATCACCGCGGCCTTCGTCGCGCCGTACACGGTCAGCCCCGGCGTGGGAATCGTGCCGGCGATCGAGGCGAGGTTGAAGATCCAGCCCTTCGTCTTCTTCAGGTGCGGGATCGCCTCGCGGCTCGTCAAGAGAAGGCCTCGCAGGTTGATTCCCAGCTGCAGGTCGACGTGCTTCGCCTGGATCGACTCGACGGTGCCTGCGATGCCGATGCCGGCCGAGTTGACGAGCACGTCCAGGCCGCCGTAGCGGTCGACGTGCTCGGCGACGACGCGAACGCAGTCCTCTTCCTTGCCCATGTCGGCGGCGATCGCCGACGCCCCGAGCTCGGCCGCGGCCGCCTCGATCTTCTCCTTCGTCCGCGAGGCCAGCGTGAGGTCGAGCCCGTCGTCGCGCAGCATCCGGGCGATCGCGAGGCCGATGCCCGACGAGCCGCCGGTGACGAGTGCGCTCGGCATGCGGGCGAGCCTAAAGGAGTCGACGCGTCCCGGGCGAATCGGGCGGCGTACGACGTTCCTCTCCCCCTCGCGAAGGCGGCCCTCTGGCCGCCTTCGCCCCTTGCCGGCCATCTACGGTGTGAGGGTGAAGCTGACCGACCTCGCGACGGCAGGTGGCTGCGCCGCCAAGTACTCGGCGTCGCGGCTCGAGGAGCTCCTGCGCGGCTTCGTGCCGGCGGAGGCCGAGAACCTGCTCGTCGGGCTCGACCCCGCGGACGACGCCGCCGTGTACAAGCTCGACGACGAACGCGCGCTCGTCTTCACGATCGACTTCTTCCCGCCGATCGTCGACGACCCCGACGACTTCGGCGCGATCGCGGCGACGAACGCGCTGAACGACGTCTTCGCGATGGGCGGAGCGCCGCTCCTCGCGCTGTCGGTGGCGGCGCTTCCGGAAGAGCTCCCGACCGAGACGGTGCGGGCGATCTTCGACGGCGCCGGCGCGCAGGTGCGCGCCGCAGGCGCGATCCTCGCGGGCGGCCACACGATCCGCGACGCCGAACCGAAGTACGGCCTCGCAGTCGTGGGAACGGTCTCGCTCGACGGGATCTGGCCGAAGTCGGGCGCGCGCGCAGGCGATGCGCTCTACCTGACGAAGCCGCTCGGCACCGCGCTCGTGCTCGGCGGCGCGAAGCGCGGCCTTACCGATGCGGCGGAGGCGGTGCGTTGGATGCGCACGCTCAACCGCGGCGCCGCCGACGTCCTGCGTACGCTGACACCGAGCGCGGTCACGGACGTGACGGGCTTCGGCCTCCTCGGCCATGCGCACGAGATGGCGTCGCGCAGCGGGGTGCGCATGCGCATCGACGCAACGAAGCTGCCGGCGCTCGCCGGCGCTCTCGAGTCCGCGCGCGCCGGCGTCTCCACGGTGGGCACACGCAACAACCGCGAGTACGCGACCGTGGACGTGGGCGATGTCGCACCGGAGCTCGTCGAGCTCGCGTACGACCCGCAGACCGCGGGCGGGCTTCTCGTCTCGCTGCCGCATGAACAGGGGCCCTCCCTCGAGGCGCAGTTCGCAAGCGCGGGGCTGTTCCTCGCGCGCATCGGCTCCGTCGAGGACGGAGCCGGCGTCGCCCTGGACTAGAGCGGGGCTACAGTGCGCTCGATGGACGTCGGCGCACAGCCCGTCGCGCGGTT
>CAZDEX010000059.1:0-10177 GCA_964504405.1 uncultured Gaiellales bacterium
CGGGCTCGTCGATCAGCTCGCTGACGATCTCCGGGACGTCGGCGATCGTCGGCAGTTTGTACGAGTCGAGCGTCGTCGTGAGGATGCGTCCCGTCGTGGGGTCGACGAGGCGTTCCTCCGAGAGGGTGTGACCGATGCCCTGGATGATCCCGCCCTCGATCTGGCTCGACGCGCCGAGCGGGTTGATCACGCGCCCGACGTCGTGGATCGCGGCGATGCGGTCGACCCACACCTCGCCGGTCTCGACGTCGACGGCGACCTCGGCGACCTGCACGCCGAAGGTCAGCACCTGCATGCCCGTCGGGTTGGGGCCCCGCGCGCCCTTGCCGAGGATCTGCGCGTTCTCGAGCAGCCCGAGCAGGTCGCCCAGGGGCGCGCTCAGGTTGCCATCGCTCGAGACGACCTGCCCGCCGCGGATGTCGAGCACGCGCTCCTCGAGGTGGTAGCGCTGCGCCGCGATCTCGATGATCTGGCGCTTCGCATCCGCCGCCGCGGCGCGCACCGCCGGGCCCATGGACGGCGTCGTCGAGGAGCCGGCGGAGATCGACGCGAACGGGCCGCGATCCGAGTCGCCGACCGTGACCGTCACATGCTCGAAGGGGACGCCGAGCTCCTCCGCGGCGATCTGCGCCATCGCCGTCTTCGTGCCGGTGCCGATGTCCTGCATCGCGGTCACGACCGTCGCGCGGCCGTCCGAGCCGACGCGGATCCACGCGTAGCTGGGCGGGCCGCCGCCGCCGTACCAGATCTGCGACGCCATCCCGACGCCGCGCTTCACGGTGTCGGTCGAGCGCGCGCGCACCTCGTGACGCCGCTCCCAGTGGGGCTCGGCGCGGCGGTAGCACTCCATCAGGTTCTTGCTGCTGTACGGGCGGCCGTCGGCGATGTCCGTGTCGGCGTGGTTGCGCCGCCGCAGCTCGAGCGGGTCGAGGTCGAGCTTGGACGCGAGCTCGTCGAGCAGCGCCTCCAGCCCGAACGTCCCTTCGACGAACCCCGGCGCGCGGAACGCCTTCATCGGCGGCAGGTTGAGCTTCGCGCCGTACGTCGTCGTCTTCACGTTGGGGCACGCGTAGAGCATCTGCATCGGCCCTTCCGTGCCGGATGACCAGCCCGACCATCCGACGGCGTTCACGAACTCGCCGCCGAGCGCGGTGAGCGTCCCGTCGCTGCGGGCGCCGATCGTCAGCCGCTGGATCGTCGCGTTGCGGTTGCCGGCGGCGACGTTCTCCTCGCGGCGGGTGAGCGCGCACTTCACGGGCCGCCCGGTCCGCTTCGCCAGCTCCGCTGCGATGAACGTGTAGTCGTCGGGTGAGTTCTTGGAGCCGAAGCCGCCGCCCATGTAGTGGCAGATCACCCGCACCTTGTCGGGCGGCAGCTCGAGGCCGCTTGCCACGGCGTCGCGGATGCCCCAGATGTACTGCGTCGAGATGTGCACCTCGACGCCGTCGCCGACCCACTGCACGACCGCCTGGTGCGTCTCCATCGAGTTGTGCAGCACGACCTGCGTGCTGAACTCCGCTTCGACGACGACGTCGGCCTCGGCGAGCGCGCGCTCGTAGTCGCCGCGCTCGCGCACCCGCGGCTCGTCGTCCACGAGCTCGCCGCGGCGCACGGCCTCGTCCGGGTCGAGCAGCGGCTCCTGCACCTCGAAGTCCACGTCGATCGCGCGCAGCGCCGCGCGCGCCTGCGCGAGCGAGTCGGCGCAGACGGCCGCGACCGCGTGCCCCTGGTACGAGCAGTCGGCGGTGAGCTGCGGGATGTCGCTCGGCCCGATCGCCGCGTGCACGCCGGGCATGGCGAGCGCGGGCGCCAGGTCGATGCGCGTGACGCGGGCGCGCGGATGCGGCGAGCGCAGCACCGCGGTGTGCAGCATCCCGTTCAGCTGCAGGTCCGCGGTGTAGACCGCCTCGCCGCGTGCGCGCTCGGCGCCGTCGGTGCGGGTGTGCGGCTGCCCGACGATGTCGCGCGCGCCGGCCGGCCACTGCTCCAGCGCGTCCTCCTCGACGACGAGCCAGACCTCTTCGTACCGGCCTTCGACCTCCTTCTCGGTGCGGATCAGTCTTGCCACGTGCGAATCGCCTCCTCGATCTTCGGATACGCGCCGCAGCGGCACAGGTTCCCGGCCATCGCATGTCGAATCTCGTCGGTCGACGGCGAGGGCTGCGCGTCGACGAGCGCGACGGCGCTCACGATCTGGCCCGGTGTGCAGAAGCCGCACTGCAGCGCGTCGGCGCGCACGAACGACTGGACCATCGGGTGCTCGCGCAGGCCCTCGATCGTCGTCACCTTCGCGCCGTCGACCGCGTGCACGAGCGTGATGCACGAGAGCGTCGGCGCACCGTCGACCAGCACGGTGCACGCGCCGCAGTGGCCTTCGCCGCACGCGATCTTCGTGCCGGTGAGCGCGAGCTCGTCGCGCAGCGCCTCGGCGAGCGTCGTTCCGACCTCGGCGTGCACCTCGTAGTCGTGGCCGTTGACGTTGATCACGCCGTCACGGCCTCGATGTCCGCGAGATGGATCAGTCGATGCGTCATGCGCCCCGTTCGCATCTGCTCGACGGGGTCGTCGAGCGATGGCACGACCTCCCAGAGGTCGCGCGCCGCGACCAGCAGCTCCTCGATGCGCTCGACGGCGTCCACGTGGCCGTTCCGCTCCGCGCAGGTGTTGATCGCGAGGCCGAGCACGCCGATCGTGTCGACCTGGCGCATCCAGAGGAGCGGCGTCGCCATCGAGAGGTACTGATGGATACGCGCAAGCTGCATCGACTGGGACAGCGTGTCGCTGCCGAGCGGCGCCGTCGGCTCCGGCAGCTCGCGCCCGTCGGCGAGCGCGTTCGAGGTCCCCGCGAGCATCGCGCGCACCTGGTCGTCGGAGTAGCCGGCGTAGCGCGTCGTGCGCAGCGCGCTCCACAGCGAGTTCGGCTGCTGCCCGTACGGGTAGTCGCTCGCATAGACGACCTGCTCGGGCGGGATCAGGCGGTAGAAGTCGAGCAGGTCGATCGGGCTCCACGTGGACGTGTCGAAGAGCACGCCCTTGCGCCCCGCCATCGAGTCCGCGAGCGCGGCGAGGTCCGCGATCCCGGCGTGGGCGATGATCAACGTCGCCTCGGGGTAGCGGTCGACGAGCGCGCGCAGCCCCGCGGCGATCGGCGGCAGCCCGCGGCCGCCGTGGATCAGGATCGGTACGCGGTACTCGGCGGCGATCTCGAAGACGGGCGCGAGGCGCTCGTCGCTCGCGGTGAACTTCTGCGCGCGCGGGTGAAGCTTGATGCCCCGGGCGCCCGCGTCGAGGCAGCGGCGCGCTTCCTCCATCGGCGACTCGTTCAGGTCGAGCCGCACGAACGGGATCAGCCGTCCGCCGCTCCGCTCCGCGAAGGCGAGCGTGCGGTCGTTCGCCGCGCGAAAGCCCGGGTGGCGGTCGGGCTCGTCGAGGCAGAACATGAACGCGCGCGAGATCCCGTACCGCTCCATCAGCGCTTCGAGCTGGTCGTAGTCCCCGACCATCCCGTCGATGTCGTTGCCGAGGTGCAGGTGGGCGTCGAAGATGTCCGCGCCCTCAGGGATCAGGCTCGACAGCTCGGCGTCGTAGCGCGCGAGCAGTTCGGTCGCCCTGGCCTGAGCATCCACGGGGGCTGAGTCTAGTTAGAGCCGCGCGAGCCACGGAGCCTCGCGACGATGCCCTCATCAAAAAGAAAACCCGGCCCACAAGGAGCCGGGTGGTATGCACACATCGTATACCCGCTGGAGCGGACGTCAATCGACGCGCGATTGAATTTCAGCACATGAGCCGATCCTCCTGCTTCACCACGGGCCTGGCTTCACATAACCGGCACATGGATCGGCGAGTTGGTGGCCCTTGTAGTCGCTGGCTTTCAACTGTCGCCACCAATGTCCGCCGACGCCATCGGTTGCCTTGCCAGCCAGGTCGCCAGCGAGATAGTTGCGCGAGGGGTTGACTGTTCCGAGCGGAATGCGTTCGCGTGTTGCCTGGAGCGGAAATCGTAGATCGCTGTCGTTCGAGATAACGATCGCTGCGTCGATCGCGCCGTCCAGCATGTCGAGACGAAGGTGGGATGCCACATTCACATCCGAGCCCTTTTCTTCCCGGCGGGCGTGCGAGACCATGAAGATCGCGTTTGGCACGTCTTGCTGCTGACTGTCCTGGATCCCGGAGAGGCCATGAGTTCGCACGCGTCAACACTGGCCGTCCCTTCGCGTCTTCAGTCGCGACCGGCGCTTTTTTCACGCGCGATACGTAGTTCCCGTACTCAATGTGGGTGACCGAGCCGGAGGCCGACAACGCCAGCAGGTAGACGTCTTGTTCGCTGCGGCCAACCGGGTTGTCTCGCTTGTCGATACGGGCGGTGCAGTAGACGAGCCGCTCCAGCTTCGCTCCAGCGGCCGTCCAGTTGTTGCGGGACGCGATCAGGCCCGTCGCCAACCCTTCGAGATCGAGCCACCGCCAGCCGGAATTCCCTCGTCCGCAAAGCTCACGTGCCCCGTAGTAGAGGTTGAAGCCGTCGATATAGACGCCGATCCGCATTTGGGCATCTTGGGCGTCGGCACCGTCGTTGTCTTGAGTTTTCTGACGTCCACAGCGGCGTTTCGTCTGGTTAAAGTCCGGCGCATGCCAGACGTCCTCATGTACGCAGACACGTACCGCTCGCCGGAGCTCCGCCACGAGGTGCCGATCGGGATCCCAGACCCCTTCCTCTACGCGGAGAAGGACGGCGTCAAGCACATCGCGATCGGCGCGATGGAGATTCCGCGCCTTTCGGAGCTGAACCTGTTCGAACTTCATCCATCGGAGGAGTTCGGCAGCGACGAGTTGCTCCGCTCCGGGCTGTCGTATCCGGAGATACGGCAGGAGATCGTTCTCCGCGCGGTCAAGGCGCTCGGAATCACGAGCGCGATCGTCCCGGAGACGTTCCCGCTCTGGCTCGCCGACCGCCTGCGCGGAGACGGCGTGGAGCTCACCGTCGACAACGACTTCTTCGACGAGCGGCGACGGGTCAAGTCCGACGCCGAGCTCGAGGGCATGCGCCGCGCGCAGCGCGCGGCCGAGGCCGGGATGGATGCTGCGCGGGACCTGCTCCGCCGCGCGCAACAGAACGGCGGCGACGAGCTCACGGTCGACGGAGAGGTGCTCACGGTCGAGCGCATCAAGTCCGCGATGTCGCAGGCATTCGCCGCGCACGGCACGACCGCCGACGACTTCATCGTCGCGCCGGGCCCGCAGGGCGCGGTCGGCCACGACATGGGTTCCGGCCCCGTGCGCCCGGGCGTGCCGATCGTGATCGACATCTGGCCGCGCGACAACGAGTCGTTCATGTACTGCGACATGACGCGCACCTTCGTCGTCGGGGACGTGCCCGACGACGTGCGCGAGTGGCACCGGCTCACGAAGGAGGCGCTCGACCGCGCGATCTCGGAGATCAAGGACGGCGCCGACGGCCGCGCGATCTACGACGGCACGTGCGAGATCTACGAGGCGGCCGGTCACCCGACGCAGCGCACGAAGGAGGCAGGGAAGCCGCTCTCGGACGGTTTCTTCCACGGGCTCGGCCACGGGGTCGGCCTCGATGTCCACGAGTCCCCGGGCATGGGGATGGCGTCGAAGCTGCCGCTCAAGGCAGGCGACGTCGTGACGGTCGAGCCGGGCTGTTACAAGCAGGGTTACGGCGGCGTGCGCCTCGAGGACCTCGTGCTCGTGACGAAGGACGGCGCCGAGAACCTGACGCACTACCCGTACGACCTCGAGCCGTGAGCCAGCAGGACATCGACACGCTCTTCCTCGAGGAGCGGCGCTATCCGCCGTCGCCCGAGTTAGCCGCGCAGGCGAACGCGCAGCTCGAGATCTACGAGCGCGACTTCGAGGAGTTCTGGGAGACGGAGGGCCGGGAGCGTGTCGGGTGGTTCGAGCCGTTCACGAAGCTCTACGAGTGGGAGGCGCCGTACGCGAAGTGGTACCTCGGCGGCAAGCTGAACGTCGCGTGGAACTGCCTCGACAAGCACGTGGAAGCGGGCCGCGGCGACAAGGTCGCCTACTACTGGGAGGGCGAGCCGGGGGACGACCGCCGCGAGCTGACCTACGACGACCTGCTGCGCGAGGTGACGAAGCTCGCGAACGCGCTCAAGTCGCTCGGCGTGGGCAAGGGCACGCCGGTCGGCATCTACATGGGCATGGTCCCCGAGGCGCCGATCGCGATGCTCGCCTGCGCGCGTCTCGGCGCGCCGCACACCGTCGTCTTCGGCGGCTTCTCGGCCGACTCGCTCGCGGGACGCCTGCAGGACATGGGGTGCGAGGTGCTGATCACGCAGGACGAAGCGTGGCGGCGCGGCACGACGGTCGCGCTGAAGGCGACCGCCGACGAAGCGCTCGCCGAGTCGCCGACGGTGAAGAACGTCGTCGTGCTGCAGCGCACCGGCAACGACGTCCCGATGACGGACGGCCGCGACCACTGGTGGCACGAGCTCGCGACCGACGAGTCGGAGTGCCCGGCGGAGTCGATGGACCCCGAGGACCTGCTCTACCTCCTCTACACGTCGGGCACCACCGCCAAGCCGAAGGGGATTGCGCACACGACGGCCGGCTACCTCGTCGGCGTCGCGACGACGCACCACTACATCTTCGATCTGAAGCGTGACTCCGACGTGTACTGGTGCGCGGCCGACGTCGGCTGGGTGACGGGACACTCGTACATCGTCTACGGGCCGCTCTGCAACGGCGCGACGTCGGTGATGTACGAAGGCACGCCCGACTTCCCCGACAAGGACCGTTGGTGGGATGTCGCCGAACGCTACGGCGTGACGATCCTCTACACGGCGCCGACCGCGATCCGCTCGCACATGAAGTGGGGGCCGGAGCATGCGCAGAAACACGACCTGTCGAAGCTGCGCCTCCTCGGCTCCGTCGGCGAGCCCATCAATCCCGAAGCGTGGGTCTGGTACCACGAGCACATCGGCGGCGGGCGCTGCCCGATCGTCGACACGTGGTGGCAGACGGAGACCGGGATGATCATGATCACGCCGCTCCCGGGAATCACGACGACGAAGCCGGGCTCCGCGACGAAGCCGTTCCCGGGCGTGGACGCCGCGGTGTTCAACGAGGCGGGCGAAGAGGTCGGGCCGGGCGGCGGCGGGTATCTCGTGTTGCGCCGGCCGTGGCCGGCGATGCTGCGCGGTCTCTACAAGGAGGACGAGCGCTACCGCGAGACGTACTGGTCGAAGTACCCGGACACGTACTTCGCGGGCGACGGCGCGCGCATCGACGAGGACGGCGACTTCTGGCTGCTCGGACGCGTCGACGACGTGATGAACGTGTCGGGGCATCGCATCTCGACGATCGAGGTCGAGTCGGCGCTCGTCGACCACCAGGAGGTCGCCGAGGCCGCGGTCGCCGCGCGCAACGACGCGACGACCGGGCAGGCGATCGTCGCCTTCGTGACGCTGAAGGGCGGCAAGGAGGGCTCCATCGAGAAGCTCGAGGAGCTGCGCAACCACGTCGCGCGCAAGATCGGCCCGATCGCGAAGCCGGCCAACATCGTCTTCACGCCCGAGCTTCCCAAGACGCGCAGCGGGAAGATCATGCGCCGCCTGCTGCGCGACGTCGCGGAGAACCGGCCGCTCGGCGACACGACCACGCTCGCCGATCCGACGGTTGTCGACGAGCTGCGCTCACGCGGCGCCGAGGAGCAGTCGAAGGAAGACTAGGTCTGGCGTCAGCCGGACGTGCGCGTCCGCCCGCGGCTTGTTCGCCTTCTGCGCGGCGGTCATCGCGCGCTCATACCCGTCGCGGAGCGGCGCTAACCTGGGCGCGTGCTGGCGACACTCGCGCTCTCGCTGCTCCTCGCAACCGCGCCCGGGCCGACTGCGACCGTGCGGGTGCCGGTCGCGAACGTCTGGGCGGCGCCGAACGCGGGCCACCTGCCGCTCGACCCGCACGTCTGGCCGACGCCCGCGGTGACGTACTCCGAGCGAATCGCGCTCGTCGGGCACATGCCGACGCAGGTCCTCTACGGCGAGACCGTCCGTGTCCTCGCCGAGCAGGGCGGCTGGACGAAGATCGCCGTGCCGGACCAGCCGTCGCCCCTCGACGCGCGCGGCTACCCCGGCTGGGTGCGCTCGTGGCAGCTCGGGCCTCGATTCGCCGCGCCGCTCGTCGTGACCGCGACGAGCGCAACGCTTCCCAACGGGACCGAGGTCGGGTTCGCGTCGCAGGTTCCCGTCGGTGCGGTGCCTGCGAGCGCCACGCGAAAGCTGCCCGTCACACGCGCCGACATCGTGCGCAGCGCGAGGCAGTTCGTCGGGCTGCATTACCTGTGGGGCGGGCTCTCGCGGTGGGGCTACGACTGCTCGGGGCTCACATGGGCCGTGTACCGCGCGCACGGGATCACGATCCCGCGCGACGCCGACGCACAGTTCGCCGCCGGCAAGCCGGTGTCGTTGGACGCGATGCTGCCGGGCGACCTCCTCTTCTACGAGCACCCTGTCGTCGGCCACGTCGCGATGTACATCGGCCACGGCGCGATGGTCGAGGCGCCGAACTCGCACAGCGAGGTCCGCATCGTCCCGGTGCGCACGAGCGACTTCCGCGGCGTCCGCAGGTTCCTTGGCTGAACCTGGTTCGGCGCAGCCGAACCAGGTTCAAGAGTTCACACAGCTCGCACTCCCCGGAGCCGTCTCCGTCGGAGGCGTGGCCGGGAGCGTCATTCTGATTCGGCGCAGCCGAACCAGAATGAGGGGCTTCACGCGGGCCGAAACCCCTGAATCCGGTTCGCTTCGCGAATCAGATTCCGCTACGCGAGAATGTCTTCGAATTTCGACGCGTCGTCGAACGGGCCGATCAGCGCGCAGTTGAGGCCCTGGCCGCCGATGATGTCCTGCGCGACGCGCTGGACGTCCTCCGCCGTCACGGCGTCGAGTCCCGCGAGGAGCTTCTCGGGCTCGACCGCGCTGCCCTCGAGCACCTCGCGTCGCAGGCCGAACAGGATCAGTCCGTTCGGGCTCTCGGTCTGCAGGACGAAGCGACCTTTCGCCAGCGAGCGCGCCTTCTCGAGCTCCTCGGAGCCGACCGGCTCGTCGGCGAGCTTGCCGAACTCGTCGGCGATCACCTTCACCGCCTCCTCCGCGCGCTTCAGGTCGACGCCGCCCTGTGCGAACAGCGTCCCCGCGTCGGTGTACGAGCTGTTGTACGCGTAGACGTAGTAGGCGAGGCCGCGCTTCTCGCGCACCTCGAGGAAGAGGCGCGAGGACATGCCGGTGCCGAGCACGGTGCCGAGGAGCTGCAGCGCGTACCGGTCCGGGTGGTCGAGCGCATAGCTCGGGACGCCGACGCACACGGCGGCCTGGTCGGACTCCTTGCGGTGGATGCGCACGCGTGGCTTGTCGCTGTGCGCGACCTCCGCCGGCGCCGGGCGGTCCTTCCCGTTGCCCGACATGTCGCCGAGCAGACCTTCGAGTGTCGGAACGAGGTCGTTCCCGACCGCGCCCGCAACACCGACGACCATGCGCGGCGGCGTATACCAGTGATCGAGGTAGTCGAGGAACGTCTCGCGTGTCGCACCGGTCACCGTCTCGCGCGTCCCGAGCGTCTCCCACCCGAGCGGGTTCGAGCCGAAGACGAGCTCCTCGTACACCGAGCCGACGTAGTCGCGCGGCGTGTCGAAGTACATGTTCATCTCTTCGAGGATCACGCCCTTCTCGCGCTCGAGCTCGCCCGCGTCGAACTTGGAGTTGCGGAGCATGTCGACGAGCACGTCGAGCGCGGTGTCGCGCTGCTCGCCTGCACAACGGATGTAGTAGCCCGTGTACTCCTTCGACGTGAAGGCGTTGAACTCGCCGCCGATCTTGTCGACCTCCATCGAGAGGTCGCGCGCGGTGGGGCGCCTCTCGGTGCCCTTGAAGAACATGTGCTCGGCGAAATGCGCGATGCCGCGGTTCGACTCGTTCTCGTACCGCGACCCCGACGCGAGCATGATGTAGCAGGCAACCGACTGCGCGTGATCGAGCGGCGCGGTCAGAACGCGCAGTCCGTTCGAGAGAGTGGTGCGCTCATAGACGCTCAATTTCGCTCCAGCCCCGGCAGGGCCGGGGCTTCCGCTGCCTGGTCGACTCCGTCAAGCCTACGTCTCATGCTTCGAGTCTCCTCCTCTGGTTCTCGGTGAGCGGAACGGACG
>CAZDEX010000060.1:0-10018 GCA_964504405.1 uncultured Gaiellales bacterium
CGCACGTCTTCAACCCCGCTCACACCGATCCGCGCATCGTCGCCGCACTCGAGGGGACGCACTGGATCGACGTGAGCGAGGTCGCCCGCTAGAAGCTCGTGACGCTCACTTGAGGATCTCCGCGAGCGGGCACGTGCTGAGGACGTCCGCGGCCGTCGCCCATCCTCGGCGTGCCGTCGCGACCGCGAGCCGCATGTTCCCGAGGCCGCGCACCGAGTGCGCGTCGGTCGAGCAGGTGATCAGGGCGCCCGCGCGGATCGCCTCGCGCACGAGCTCGCCGCTCAGGTCGATGCGGTCGGGCAGGCCGTTCGTCTCGATCGCGGTGCCGGTCTCTGCGCACGCGGCGAAGACCGCGTCGAGATCGACGGCGTTCGGCGGGCGGTGGTTGATGATGCGGCCCTGCGGGTGGCTGATCGAGCGCACGGCGGGGTGGTACACCGCCGCGAGGGTGCGCTTCGTCAGCTGGTCGCGCGACTGCCGCTGCCCCGCGTGCACGGACGCCTGCACCCAATCGAGCTCGGCGAGCACGTCGTCCGGAAGATCGAGCGAGCCGTCGGCGAGGATGTCGCATTCACTGCCGCGCAGCACGCGGAATGGCGCGAGCTGTTCGTTCACCTCCGCGATCTCCTCGCCTTGACGGCGGATCGCGTCTGCGTCGAGGCCGGGGACCACACGCACGTTCGTCGTGTGGTCGCAGATCGCGATGTACGCGTAGCCGAGATCTCGCGCGGCCTCGGCCATCTCGAGCACGGACGCCTTTCCGTCCGACCACGTCGTATGGACGTGCAGGTCGCCGTGGATGTCTCCGAGCTCCACGAGCTGCGGCGCGTCGCCGCGGTACGGCGCCTCGCGCAGCTCCGGCGGGAGGAACGGAACGCCGAGCCCCGCGTACACGCCGGCTTCGTCGGGCGCGTCGGGCAGCTCGCCAAGCGCGGCGACGTACTCGTCGCTGCCCGTCGCGCGCACGAGCTCCGTGCCGAACCGTCCGGGAGACGCGACGACGAGCTGGATCGGCACGCCGTCGACTGTGACACCGAGGGCATGCCGTTCACCGCGGTCGACGAGCGAGACGATCTCCGGCAGGCCGCGAAAGCGCTCGATCACCGTCTCCGGATCGTCGGCGGGCACGACGACGGCCAGCCGCTCCGACGAGTCGCGCCAGCGGCGCGGGTCGCCCGCGGCCTCGCCGCCGAGCGCGTTCGCGACGCCTCCGGCGAGCTGCCACGAGCGGTTGAGGAGCAGGCCGGGGCCCGGCGCGGGACGCGGGCGGGCGAGCGCGTCGCGGATCTTCTTCTCCGTCGACGGGCCGACGCCGGGCGCCTCGCGGAGGCGGCCCGCCTCGGCGGCCTCGCGCAGCTCCTCGGCGCTCGAGATCCCGAGCGCGCGCCCGAGGTCGACCATTCGCTGGGGGCCGAGCCCCACGAGGCGGCCGAGTCCCACGAGCTCCGGCTGCACTTCGCCCTCGAGCTGGTCGATCTCGGCCAGCCGGCCGGTGTCCACGATCTCGACGAGGCGCGTCTCGATCGCGGGCCCGATCCCGCGCAGCTCCCGTACGCGCCCCGTGCGCACGAGCTCCGCGACCGGTGCCGGCGTCGCGCGGATCAACTCGGCGGCACGCCGGTATGCGCGCACGCTGTAGTAGTTCGCGCCGGCCAGGTCGAGCAGTGACGCGAGCGTCTCCAGGCGCTCCGCGATCGTCGCGTTGTCGGGTGACCCCACGGCGGTAGTGTCTCCGAGCGATGGCCACCGTCGTCGTCCCTTTCCGCAGCAGTGATCCCAAGCGCCGTCTCGCCGCGGTGTTGGAGGTCGATCGCGTCCGGCTCGCGCAGGCGATGCTCGCCGACGTGCTCGCAGCCGCCGCGCCGCTCGGCGACGTCCTCGTCGTCGCGCAGGACGTCCCGCCGCTCCCCGCCGGCGTGCGCCATGTGCCCGATCCCCACCACGGCCAGGGTGCCGCGGTACGCGCCGCATTGGACGCCGCGGTCGCGTGGGGCCTGCCTGCGCCCTTTCTCGTCGTGAACGCCGACGTGCCGTGCGCGACGACGCGCGACCTGCTGGCGCTTGCCGGAGCCGCTCCCGAGGACGGGCTCGCCTATGTCGCCGCCGCCGACGGCACGACGAACGCGCTCGCTCTGTCCGGCGAGGGGCTCTTCGAGCCCGTTTACGGGCCCGGCAGCGCAGCGCGGTTCGCCGAGCTCGCGCCGTCGACGGCCCTCGACGCGCCGAACCTCGGCGACGACGTGGACACGCCCGACGACCTCGCCCGCGTGGGTGACCGCCTCGGCGAGCACACCCGGCGCGTGCTCACGACGCTCCGTCTCGAGACGGCCGCGTGAACGTCGCTGTCCTCTCGGGCGGCGTAGGCGGCGCGCGGTTCCTCCGCGGCCTGCTCGGGGTCGTCGATCCGAATACCGTTTCCATCGTGGGCAACGTCGCGGACGACATCGAGGTGCTCGGCCTGCGCGTCTCGCCCGATCTCGACAGCATCCTCTACACGCTCACCGGTCTCGCCGACGAGGAACGGGGCTGGGGGCGCGCAGGCGAGACATGGCACGCGCTCGACACGGTCGCGCAGGTCGGCGGGGAGTCGTGGTTCAAGCTCGGCGACCGCGACATCGGCCTCCACCTCGTGCGCACCGAGCTGCTCCGCCACGGCTCGCCGCTCTCCGAAGCAACCGATCGTATCGCGCACGCGGTCGGCCTCGACGCCCAGCTCTTGCCGGCCACCGACGACCCGCTGCGCACGTTCGTCGAGACGCCCGCCGGGACGTTCCCGTTCCAGACGTGGTTCGTCGCGCGCGGCCACCGCGACGAGGTGACCGCCGTTCACTACGCGGGCGCGCCCGAGGCGACGCCGGCGCCCGGCGTGCTCGCTGCGCTCACCGCGGCCGACGTGATCCTGATCGCGCCGAGCAACCCCTACGTCTCGATCGGGCCGATCCTCGCGGTCGCGGAGATTCGCGACGCACTCGAGCATCGCACCGTGCCGTGCGTCGCCGTCAGCCCGCTGATCGGGGGCCGCGCCGTGAAGGGCCCTGCAGACCGCATGTTGCAGCGGCTTGCCGGCGGCACGACACCTGCGCACGTCGCGTCGTGTTACGCGGGGCTGATCGACGCGCTCGTCGTCGACGCGTCCGACCATCCGGTCGAGCTCGACGAGGGCGTACGCCTCGTCGCGACCAGCACGCTGATGCGCGACGTTCCGGCCGCGCGCCGGCTCGCCTCGACGGCGCTCGACGCGGCCGGGGCTCCCGCGTGAGAGTCGCGATCCTCGGCGGGACCGGCAGCTTCGGTCATGCGCTCGCGCACCGCCTCGCCGCGCTCGGTGAGGACGAGATCGTGATCGGCTCGCGCGACGCGCAGCGCGCGCAGGACGCAGCGGGCGCGATCGGCGGCGACCGGGTGACAGGCG
This sequence comes from uncultured Gaiellales bacterium, assembly GCA_964504405.1. Taxonomy (GTDB): domain Bacteria; phylum Actinomycetota; class Thermoleophilia; order Gaiellales; family Gaiellaceae; genus PALSA-600. The sequence goes on from CAZDEX010000060.1 coordinate 3,413, forward strand.
CGACGAACGAAGATGCAGTGCGCGGCGCCGATCTCGTCGTGCTCGCCGTCAAGGCCGAGGGCGCGCTCGACACGGCGCGCGATGTCGCCGACGCGCTCGGCGAGACCCCGCTGCTCAGCGTCGCGACGGCGATCGTCTTCGAGAAGGGCGTCGGCATGCTCCCCGACCCGGATGCGCTGAGCCTTGCCGAGCGCGTGCAGGCGGTCGTGCGCGCGCCTGTCGCAGCGGGGCTGCATTCGATCGCGGCCGCGAACCTCGAGGACGAGCCGCCGGAGGAGGACGCGCTGATCTGCTCCGACGACGCCCATACGAAGGACCTGTCGCTGCAACTCGCGGGCAAGCTCGTCGCCGGACGCGCGCTCGACGCGGGTCCGCTCGCGAGCGCGCGCGCGCTCGAAGGTTTGACCGCGGTGATCGTCAATCTCAACCGTCGGTACAAGGCGCACGCCGGCGTTCGCATCACCGGCGTCGAATGATCTCGATCAACCCCGTGCGCGGCCTGCCCGAGATTCGGGAGGACGACGACCTCGCGGCGCTCGTGGTCGAGCGCGCACAGCTCGAGGACGACGACGTCCTCGTCGTCGCCCAGAAGGCCGTGTCGAAGGCCGAAGGCCGCATCGTCGAGCTCGACGGCATCGAGGCGTCCGAGCGCGCGATCGAGATCGCGGGCGGCGAGCGTGACCCGCGCGAGATCGAGGTGATCCTGAGCGAGGCGAAGCGCGTCGTGCGCGAGCGCGGCCCGCTCGTGATCACGGAGACACGACACGGGTTCATCTGTGCGTCGGCAGGCGTCGACCACTCGAATGCGCCGGGGCCGGGCTTGCTCGTCCTGCTGCCGCTCGACCCGGACGCGAGCGCGCGCCGCATCCGCGAGCGCGTGCAGGAGCTGACGGGCAAGCGCGTCGGCGTCATCGTGACGGACTCGTTCGGCCGGCCGTTCCGGCAAGGGACGACGGATGTCGCGATCGGCGTCGCGGGCTTCGAGCCGATCCTCGACCTGCGTGGCACGAAGGACCGCATCGGCTACGAGCTGCGTGCGAGCAGGACTGCGATCGCGGACGAGATCGCCGCCGCAGCGGATCTCGCGCGAGGCAAGGCGGAAGGTGTGCCCGCGGTGATCGTGCGCGGCCTCACCCTGAAGGGCGACGGCTCGGGGCAGGACATCGTGATCGAGCCAGAGCTCGATCTGTTTGCGTGAGATTGTGTGCCCGGCGGAGCCGGGCAGTCGGAAAGGTGTCTCACACCTTTTCTCTTGTGTCAGACACCGCGGGCGCAACGGACAGCGCGCCGCCTGTAGCAGCGGTTAAACGCGCCTTCACAGAATCCTTAGACGTTCTCCGCGCCATGTCAGGCCCGGTAGCTACCGTCCGGCAGTCGTCGGGAGCGGAAAGCCCAGCCGCGCTCGACTAACACCCCCAAGTAGCCAACTGCGGAGTTCGGGCCAAAGGAGGACAACGTGTCGTGCGTTTCTCTCTGCCGCTGAGCCTTGCGGGGCTTGCGGCGATACTGACGTTCGCGGTCGCCGGTGGGGCATTCGCCCGTGAGGCGAGGCAGCCGAACCGGCCTGCGCCCGTCACATCGATGCGGTCCCTCGTCGACCACTACCGGACGCTGACCTGGAACTACCAGCGTGCAGCTCACGTCAAGAGGACCAGGACCTCGTTCTCGTACCGCCGTAGCACCGACCGTGCGTATCTCCAGTGGTCGATAGACACCTGGACGAGCCGCGCCTATCGGGCTCGGCTGCAGGCGCTTGTCGCCATCCAACACCGGCTCTCGGTGAACCTGCCGAAGCCGCCGGGCCTCCATGCGCAGCTGTCCGACCGGCTCGTCTACAGCCGGCGGCTGACGCTGCGCCTGCGCCGGATCTACCCCGGCACGGTGACCCGCCGGTTCGCGAGCGCCGAGGCCCCGACCGACCGGGCCACCTACCGCCTCTGGGAGGACCGGAGCGCCCAGGCGGCCGTCGCCGTCGCAGAGCACGCCGTGGCCCACCCGTCCGTCGCGGGCCGGCTCGAAGCCGATTTCCTGTGCATCCATCGCTATGAAGGCGCCTGGAGCTCGGACACGGGGAACGGCTACTACGGCGGGCTCCAGATGGACTACGGCTTCATGGGCACCTACGGCGGCGACTTCCTCGCCCGCTGGGGGACCGCCGACAACTGGCCGGTCTGGGCCCAGATCCAGGCGGCGGTCCGGGCCTACCAGTCCGGACGCGGCTTCGGCCCCTGGCCCAACACCGCCAGGGCGTGCGGCCTCCTGTAAGAAACGGCTCAAGGCTTGGGCGCGCGCGGCCGATGGGCTCTGGAATGGTGCGGCAAGCTGCGGCCCGCGCGTCCATGCCCGATGCCCCCGGGTTGACCGGGAGCCCCGAGGCCCTGGTCGAGTCCTACCGCCGTCTGGCGGAGGTGTTCCACCACGTCCTCTCCGAGCAGAGCCTCGACGCGCTCCTCGACCGTATCGCCGACACCCTCGCGGAGCTCATGCCCTACGAGGCGCTCCACATGTACGAGGCCGACGAGGAGCGCCGCGAGCTCGTGCCCGTCCTCGCGCGCAGCGAGTACGTCGACGAGATCATGCGCGACCGCCCGCAGTACGGGCAGGGGATAACCGGCTGGGCGGTCGAGAACCGCCGCCCGGTGTGGACGGACCGCGCGCACCTCGACCCGCGGGTGACGAACGTGCCCGGCACGCCCGTCGAGCCGGAGGCGCTGATCACCGTGCCGCTGATCGCGCGCGGCGCGTTGAAGGGCGCGCTCAACATCTATCGCATCGGGGACGACGCGGCGTTCTTCGAGCACGAGTTCGAGCTTGCGAAGTGGTTCGGCGACGCAGCGGCGCTCGCGATCGACAACGCGCAGGTCAAGGCTCGGCTCGAGCACCTTGCGCAGACGGACTCGTTGACGGGCCTCTACAACCACCGGTTCTTCCATGAGCGGCTGCGCTCGGAGCTGACGCGTGCGTCGCGGTCGCACGACCCGGTCGCCGTTCTGATGTTCGACCTGGACGACTTCAAGCGCGTGAACGACGTCTACGGGCACGGCGCCGGGGATCAGCTGCTCGTGCAGCTCGCGCGTGTCGCGCGCGAGACGGCGCGCGGCTCGGACGTCGTGTGCCGCATCGGCGGTGAGGAGTTCGGCGTGATCATGCCGTCGTGCGACGCAGGTGACGCGCTCGCGCTCGGCGCGCGGCTCACCGAGCGGCTGCGCGCCATGGAGCTCGAGCCCGCCGGCCACGTCACGGTTTCGATCGGCGTCTCGCAGGGGCCGCAGCATGCGATGAATCCGCGCGAGCTGATCGCATGCGCCGAGGCCGCGATGATGACGGCGAAGGCACGCGGCAAGAACCAGGTCGTCCTCTTCGACGACGGCGCGACGGAGCGTCCACAGCCCGGGTCGGCGCGCGACGTTCGGTCGATCGCGCACCTGAAGATGCTGCAGTCGCTCGCGGGCAAGTTGAACCGCTTGAACGACGTCCAGCAGATCGGCGAGACGATCGCGACCGAGCTGCGCCTGCTGATCGACTACCACAACTGTCGTGTGCTTCTGCGCGACGGCGACGACTTGCGCCCGGTGACGTTCGTGGGCGACTACGACTCGAGCATCGGTGAAGCGGCGAGCGCCTATGCGACGAAGGTCGGCGTCGGCGTCGCCGGCCGCGTCGCGCAGACCGGGGAGTCGCTGCTCGTGCCGAATGCGCTGGAGTGCGAGTTCGCAATCAGGATCCCCGGCACCGAGGAGCTCGAGGAGTCGCTCGCGGTCGTGCCATTGCGCTACGGCGCGCGCGTGACGGGCGTGATCGTGATCTCCAAGCTCGGCTTGAACCAGTTCGACGACGACGACGTGCGGCTCCTCGAAGTGCTCGCGGGCCAGGCGTCGGTCGCGCTCGAGAACGCGCGTCTGTACGAGCAGCAGCGGCAGGAGGCGGAGCTCGCCAAGGAAGCCGCGGAGATCGCGAACGCGCTCCTCGAGGCGAGCAGGGAGCTCGGGACGGCCGAGTCGCCGGAGGAGGTGCTCGGCCGGAGCGTCGAGGTGACCGCCCGCGTCCTTTCGACGGAACGGGCTGTGCTGTGGATCGAGGAGGAGGCAGAGCCGCGCGACCTCGTCGCATGCGCGTCGTACGGCTACTCGTACGGGGTCGACCCGATGCGCGGGCTGCGCTTCCCGCACCGGCTTGCCCACGACTGGCTCGTCGGTCACAGCGAGCCGTTGGTGGTAGAGCCGGGAGACATGGCGGAGTTTCAGGGCCTCGCGCGACTGGTGGTCGCGCCCCTGAGGCTCGAGGGCAATCGTGTCGGCGCTCTGACCGCGGAGATCGGCGACCGGCAGATCGACGACCGCCAGCTGCGCCTGCTTGCCGGGCTCGCGCATCAGGCGAAGCTCGCGATCGAGAGCGCCGAGCACTACGAGAGCCTCGAGCGCACGTTCCTCTCCACGGTCGAGGCGCTCGCGAACGCGCTCGAGGCGAAGGACGAGTACACCTCGACGCACGCACGCTGGATCACCGACATGTCGCTCCTGGTGGGCAAAGAGCTCGACCTCGACCGTGACGCGCTGAAGCGGCTCGAGCTCGGCGCGCTCTTCCACGACATCGGGAAGATCGGGATCCCGTCCGAAATCCTGCAGAAGCCCGGCCCGCTCACCGACGAGGAGTTCGAGATCGTCAAGGAGCATCCGGAGCTCGGCGAGAAGATCCTCGCGCCGATCGACCGCCTGGCGGACGTGCGCCCGATCGTGCGCGCGTGCCACGAGCGGTGGGACGGCCTCGGCTACCCGGACGGCAAGTCCGGCGCCGACATCCCGGTCGAGTCGCGGATCGTGCTCGTGTGCGACGCGTTCCACGCGATGGTCACCGACCGCCCCTACCGTATGCGCCTCCCGGCGGAGGAAGCGGTGCGCCGCCTCCGCGAGTCTGCCGGCACGCAGTTCGACCCGTCGGCGGTCGACGCGTTCGTCCGCCTGTTCGACGCGGGCGATGTCGTCTCGGTCGTCTAGGCCCGCGCCTCTTCCATCCGGAGGATCGTCCCGACCTCGACGAAGCCGAGCCGCTGGAGGATCGGGTACGACGTGTCGACGATCGCTTGGACGACGAGCGCCGGCGTGCCTCGGTCGACGGCGTAGTCCCACCGCGCGCGCACCAAGGCCCGGTAGAGGCCGCGTCCCCGCGCCCACGGCGCGGTCGTCCCGGCGATCAGGAACACGCCGCGCGACGACGGGACCGCCGTTCCGGTTGCGGCGGGCGTGCCGTCGAGCAGCGCGAGGAAGCCGACCGGGATCTCGAGCTCGAGCGACTCCTCGAAGTCGCGCCGCAGGTTCGGCCGCTGCAACGCGCGCCGCTCCTCCGGCGCGTCGAAGCCCTCCCATTGCACCTCGCGTGCCGCGAGGAAATCCTCGAAGGTCTCGATGCGGCGCACCTCGATCCCCTCCGGGATCGGGTCGGGCGCCGACGTGAGGACGAGCGCACGGAGCTCGTGCCCGCTCTCCGTTTCGGCGAAGCCGCGAGCGCGAAGGAGCTCGGCCAGGTTCGCGGGTCGTGCGAGGTCGGAGATCCACCACACCTGTGGCTTCTCGGCCGGGACGAGGTCGTGCACGTGCGCGATCACGTCGTCGAGCTCGTGCTCCTCGAATCTCGGCGCGCTGATGCTCGCCCAGATGTTCCCCTCCAGCACGCAGATGCGCCCGTTGTCGTGCCGCGAAACAGACGAGCGTTCGACGATCGTCGAGAAGAGGTCGGGGGTGAGCGCGTACTCGCGTAGCTCGGGCGTGATCATCGCACGGTGTTTGAGGACACCGGGTCGAGCAGCACTTCCTGCTCGGCGATGCCCTGGAAGCCGAGGCGCTCGAGCACCGGGCGCGACATCGAGCCCGCCTGCGTCGCCAGGGCGCGCGTGCCTGCCGCGACCGCATCGTCCCAGCGCGCGCGGACGAGCGCGCGGTACACCCCGCAGCCGCGCGCGTGTGCGAGAACGGCGCCGCCGATCATCAGCACGGCAGGACAGTCGTTCGCGAAGATCGCGCGACCGACGCCCGCCGGCTCGCCGTCGAGCAGTGCGATGTAGGTGCGCGGCGCATAGCCCTCGCGCTCGCGCGCGAAGCTCTCCTGGGCGATCGCCTCGTACGCCTTCGCGTTCTCCTCCGAGGCGCCGAACCCCTCGTCGGCGATCTTGCCGGCGGCGAAGAACTCCTCGAACGAGTTGACGCGCCGCGCGACGACGTTGGCCGGCGCGCGCGGCGGCTCCTCGGCGAGCACCATGGTCGTTGCGTGCGGCTCCGACCCCGGCCGCTCGTCCGGGACGAGCCCGTGCGTCTGCAGCCGGTCGGCCAGATCGCCGGGCGTTGCCGCCGGGCCGACCCACCACATCGCCTCACGGTGGCCGTGCTGCGCCACGAGCGCGCGAACCTCGGCGATCGTCTCGCTCACCGTGTCCGGATCGAGCCGCAGGCGCGAAACCGTCGTGAAGCTCGGGACGGGCCCGAGCAGCAGGCAGTAGCGGTCGGTGAGGATGCGCGTCAGGCCGGTCTCGGGCCCGATCTCCCCCCACGCGGCCGGGTCCTCGGCGAAGCGGCGGACGTCGTCGGCGATCACGCGGTCGAGTCTACGAGGATG
>CAZDEX010000061.1:0-3103 GCA_964504405.1 uncultured Gaiellales bacterium
CGGTTGAGCGTGCCGGCGAGCTTGCGCAGCGCCTGGCTCATCAGCCGCGCCTGCAGGCCGACGTGCGAATCGCCCATCTCGCCCTCGATCTCCGCCTTCGGCGTGAGCGCGGCGACCGAGTCGATCGCGACGACCGCCAGCGCGCCGGAGCGCACGAGCAGCTCGCAGATCTCGAGCGCCTGCTCGCCCGTGTCGGGCTGCGAGACGAGGAGCTCGTCGATGTTCACGCCGATCCGCTTCGCGTACGCCGGGTCCATCGCGTGCTCGGCGTCGATGAATGCGCAGATCCCGCCGCGCCGCTGCGCCTCCGCGATCACGTGGTAGACGAGCGTCGTCTTACCGGAGGACTCCGGGCCGAACACCTCCACGATGCGGCCGCGCGGCAGACCGCCCACGCCGAGCGCGGCGTCGAGCGAGAGCGAGCCCGTCGAGACGGCGGGGATCGCCGTCTGGGCCTGCTCGTTCATCTTCATCACGGCGCCCTTGCCGAACTGGCGCTCGATCTGTCCCAGCACCGTGTCGAGTGCTTGCTCACGATCCATCTGCGGTCCCTCCTAGGGCTGCCGTTTCCAGTACTTCGTAGACCGCCCCACCGTTCTCTCCAGGGCCGCGGCCGAGCAGTGAACGGTAGAGAGCGGCTCGGACGTCATGAATCGAACACGTGTTCGGTACCTCGAGACGGAGTCCTGCCCACTCCCGGAAGCCGCGGCGTAGGCTCGACGGAGCGGCCGAAAAGCGCAGAACCGTGACGTGCGGGAGCCAGCGCCGCTCCTCGCGGCGGTAGACGCCGCGCCGCTGCAAGCGCCCCTGGAGATCCTCCGCAAGGGCGGTCGCCGCCCCGCCTGCGTCCTCGTAGACGATCATCCCCACGCTCCGCGTCTCGCGGTAGCGGAGCGGGCGCAGGTCGACCGGGCCCGCCATCGCGGCCGCCGCTTGCCGCAGCTCGGCGGCGATCCCCACCGCCTCGGCGGCCGGCCGGTGGCCGAGAAAGGCGAGCGTGAGGTGCAGGTGCTCCGGGGGCACGATCCGGCCCCCGGCCGGCGGCAGGTGCTCGGCCTGCCACGCCGCGAGACACGCGACGGTGTCGTCGGAGGGTCGGAGGCCGCAGAAGAGCCTGATCCGGTCATCTCCGGCGACGCTACCTCCGATCGGCTCCGCTTCTGTCACGCCTCCGCGACAAGTGTGCGCACGAGGTGCAACGCCGCGACGGTCGAGCGGCCGCGGATCGTCTCGCGGTCGCCGGGAAAGTCGAAATGGCGCGCCTTCTCGCCCATCGGGCCGCTCGCGTGCAGGTAGACGAGCCCGACCGGCTTCTCCTCGGTTCCGCCGCCCGGCCCCGCGATCCCGGTGACCGAGACCGCGACGTCCGCACCGAGCCGCGCCCGCGCGCCCTGCGCCATGGCCGCGGCCACCTCCGCCGACACGGCCCCGTGCTCGCGCAGGAGCTCGTCGGGCACCGCGAGCTCGGCGGCCTTCACCTCGTCGGCGTACGCGACGACGGCGCCGAGGAAGACGTCGCTCGACCCGGGGACGTCCGTCAGGCGCGCGGCGACGAGGCCGCCGGTGCACGACTCCGCCGTCGCGAGCGTCAGGCCGCGGGAGCGCAGGTGCGAGAGCACGAGCTCGGCGGTGCCCGCCTCCTCGCGCGCGAACAGATGCCGGCTCGCGAGCGCGGCCTCGAGCTCGGCCGCGCGCTCCTCGGCGCCCGGCTGCACGAAGAGGTCGACGTGGATCTCGAAGTCGCGCGCGCAGATCGTGACGTCCACCCCGTCACCGTCGCCGCCGGCGTCGGCCAGCGCACGGGCGACCTCGGACTCGGAGGCGCCGTAGAAACGGAGCACGTGGCGCTCGACCGGGCGGGCGCGTGCGAGCAGCCGGCGCAGCGGCTCGGTCTCGAGCGCGCGCGGCCAGAGCGTCTGCAGCTCGCGCGGTGGGCCGGGAAGCGCCACCACGACCGTCGCGCCCGTGTCGAGCACAACCGCGGGCGCCGTGCCGGCGAGCCCGACGACGATCGCGCCGTCGGGGATCGTCGCCTGCTTGCGAACACCCTGCTCGAAGTCGGCGTACGGGCGGTTCAGGCGCTCGGCGACGCGACGCGAGATTCCCTCGATCTCCGCGGCGAGCCCTTCGTCGACATGCACCCCGACGCGTGCCGCGCGCGCGAGCAGCTCGATCGTGCGGTCGTCGTGTGTCGGTCCGAGGCCGCCGGAGACGGCGAGCAGGTCGAACGACAGCCCGTCGCGCAGCGCCTGTTCCAGATCGGAGGCGTCGTCGCCCACGACCGTGATCCGCGCGGGATCGACGCCGAGCCGGAGCAGCGACTGCGCGAGGAAAGGCCCGTTGCGGTCGTTACGGTCGCCGCGCACGAGCTCGGAGCCCGACGCGACGATCGCCGCCCTTATGCCGGACGCCAACCGGTGGATGTGACGAGGATGACCCGCGGCTTCTGGCCCGGCACGTGCACGACCTTCCCGCGCACCTCGACACGGAGGTTTTCGGGCGAATCGATCTGCACCCACAGCCGGCGTCCGCGGATCGCGACCGGCTGGTCGCCCTTCGCGATCGTGCCGTCGTATGCGACGTTGCCGCGCGCGCTCGCGACGCGCGCCGCGACGTGCGTCGACCCGCGCAGTGGCGTCAGGAGAAGCAGAGGTGCGTACGTGCTCCTGTGCGGGACGACGTGCGCGGCGCGTGGCGCGTGCGTCGGCTTCCCGCCGCTCGCCTTCCACGCGGCGACGACGATCACCGTGGGGATGGCGATCACCGCGAGCGCGACCAGCACGACATTCGTCTCGATGCGCCGGTTCCGGCGCTGGGGTGCCTTCGCGGCCGACCGCCGCACACGGGGCTCGTGCTCCTCGCCGCTGACGAAGCGCGAGTTGAACTCGTCGACGTAGAGCTGCCCGTCGAGGCCGAGGTACTCCGCGTAGGTGCGCAGGAAGCCCCTGACGTAGGTCTCGGCCGGGAGCACGTCGAATTGCTCGTCCTCGAGCGCCCGCAGGTACTTCCCGCGGATCTTGGTCGAGAGCTCTGCCTGAGCGAAGTCGATCCCGCGCCGGACACGAGCCTCACGGAGGCTGTTGCCGATCTCGAACATGGCGGA
>CAZDEX010000061.1:3203-10012 GCA_964504405.1 uncultured Gaiellales bacterium
GGGCCGATGGAGCGGCCGATCACGCCGGCGACCACGATCAGGGTCAGCACGTACGGCAGCGCCTGGAAGAGCGTTCCCCACTGGTTGCCGTACGCCGACGGCAGCCGGTCGGCAAGTGCGCTCGAGAAGCCGAAGAGCAGCGCCGCCATGTAGGTCGGGAACGGCCGCCACTTCCCGAAGACGAGCGCGGCGAGGCCGATGAACCCGTCGCCCGCCGTCATGTTCTCGTTGAACGAGTGCACGAACCCGAGCGAGAGGTAGGCCCCGCCCATCGCCGCGATCGCGCCGGAGGCGATGACCGCGACGTACCGGATCTTGAACACGGAGATGCCGACCGTGTCGGCGGCGCGCGGGTGCTCGCCGACCGAGCGCAAGCGCAGGCCGAACGGCGTGCGAAACACGAAGATGTACGTGCCGACGAGCAGCGCGAACGACACCCAGATCATCAGGTTGAGCTGGCCGATGATCGGACCGATGAAGTACCAGTGCTGCACGAACGGAATGTGGATGTCGGGGATCCCGTAGTCGGTGACGTTGCCGGGCGTGCCGGTGTCGCCGTACTTTTGGATGAACAGGTACCCCGTGATCCCGAGTGCGAGAAAGTTGATCGCGGTGCCCGAGATGATCTGGTCGGACCGGAATTGGATCGACCAGACCGCGTGGATCGTGGCGAACGTCATCCCGGCGAGCGCCGCGGTGCCAAGGCCCACGATCCAGGCTGCGTTGCCGGCCCAGCTGCTCGCCCAGATCGCACCCCAGATGCCGAAGAACGCACCGCTCAGCAGCATCCCCTCGAGCGCGACGTTGATCACACCGCTGCGCTCACAGAAGAGCCCGCCGATCGCGGCGAACGTGAGCGGTGTCGCGTAGCGCAGGGTCGCGGCGCCGAGCGCGCTCCAGACCACGACCTGATCCAGGTGCGCAGCGGACGACTTCGTCGCGAACAGCCCGAGCACGATCCCGAGGAGGCCCGACGCGATCGCCCCGCCGCCGATGCGCCGCTCGTCGCGTGTCCACGCCCAGATGCCGGCCGCGATCGCGAGCAGGCCCACGAGCAGCGGGAACGCCGCGCTGCGCGACTCGAGCGGCGGGAGTGCGAGCCATGCCGCAGCGACGCCGAGGAGGATGCCGAAGATGCCGACGGTCTTCGGGGACGTCCACCGGATGCCGCCGATGCGCTGCGCGATCGCGGTCACGCGCGCCTCCGCTTCCGCCGTGCCCAGGTGAGCAGGCCGCCGACGTTGAGGCCGACGAAGAGGATGACGAGGCCCTGGATGATCGTCGTCAGGTTGCCGGCGAGGTCAGGCCGGAAGACCGACGGGTCGAGCTGGCGCCCCGACGTGCCGTTGATCAGCGCGCCGAAGAGCAGCGCCGACACCCCCACGCCGAGCGCGGTGTTTCGGCCGAGCAGCGCTGCGGCGAGCCCGATGAAGCCGACGGTGCTCACCGGCACCACGTCGTTCTGGCCGATGTGGTACTCCCAGCCCGCGATGTCGAGCGCGCCGGCGAGCCCGGCGAACGAGCCCGAGATCGCCATCGCGAGGAAGTAGTTGCGCGCGACCGAGATGCCGCCGTAGCGTGCGGCCTCGGGGTTGAAGCCGACGGCGCGCACCTCGAAGCCGAGCGTCGTGCGGTTGATGACGATCCAGTAGACGACGAGGATCGCGACCGCGATGAAGATCCCGACCGAGAGGCCCTGCAGCAGCTTCAGGCCCCAGAACACCGGAAGCTTCGCGCCCTCGGCGATGTCATGCGAGATCGGGATCGACCGCTGCGGCCCCTGGAACGGCCCCCCCTGACCGAACAGGTACTCGCCGACCCAGATCGCGGTCCAGTTGAGCATGATCGTGGAGATAACCTCGTGCGCGCCGACGGTCGCCTTCAGAATCCCGGCGATCCCCGCCCACACCGCGCCCGCAAGCGCACCGACGACCAGCACGAGCGGCACGTGGATCCACGGGCTCATGTTCAGGAACGACGAGCCGATCCACACCGAGAAGATCGTCCCGGCGAGGTACTGGCCCTGGCCGCCGATGTTGAACATGCCGCAGCGGAACGCGAACGCGACCGCGAGCGCCGTGAGGATGATCGGCGTGGTCGTGAGAAGCGTCTGCTGCAAGTTCTGCGCGGCGACCGACGAAGTGTTCCACGGGAACCACATGTGCGCGGTCTGGAATGGGATGCGCGCCGAGTAGTTCCCGACATGAAAGAACCAGTTCAGCCCCGTGCCGTTGAAGACGGCGTTGTAGACCTTGAACGGGTTCTTGCCGGTGAGCGCGACGACGAGCCCGCCCATCAGGAACGCGAGAATCGTCGTCAGGAGCGGCGCGATCAGGCCCGAGAGGCCGTCGAACCGCGATGCGAAGTTCATCGACGGGGCCGGCACCGCACCCGGCTCGAGCGGCGCCTGCGCGACCTCGTCCTGCGAGGTCGCGAGCTCGAATTCGTCGTCGACGCGATGCGCGTCGTCGCCGCGCTTGTCGGTCACGCGGCCTCCGCCCCGCGCCGGCCACCGGTCATCGCGAACCCGAGCTCTTCCTCGGTCGCGCTCGGCGGGAACTCGCCCACGATCCGCCCCTCGTAGATGACGAGGATGCGATCGGAGAGCGAGAGGATCTCCTCGAGCTCCAGCGAGACGAGGAACACGGCGCGGCCTGCGTCGCGCTGCTCGACGAGCCGGCGGTGCACGAACTCGATCGCGCCCACATCGAGGCCGCGGGTCGGCTGCGCCGCGATTAGGACTTTCGGATCGCCGTCGATCTCCCGCGCGAGGACGACCTTCTGCTGGTTGCCGCCCGACAGGGCGCCTGCGGGTGTCGCCGGCGTACCGCCGCGCACGTCGAACTCCTCGAGCAGCCGCCGCGCGCGCTCGCCCATTGCGCCGAGGTTGAGGAAGCCCCGCCTCGAGTTCGGCGCACGCCGGTAGGAGTGCAACGCGAGGTTCTCGGTCAGCGAGAAGAAGAGGACGAGACCGCGGCGGTGGCGGTCCTCGGGGATGTGGCCGATGCCGGCGTCGAGCGCTTCCTTCGCGTGCGCGTGCGTCAGGTCCTCGCCGTCGACGACGATGCGGCCCGATTTCACCGGTCGCAAGCCTGCGATCGCATCGATCAGCTCGCTCTGGCCGTTCGCGTCGACGCCCGCGAGGCCGAGGATCTCCCCGGAGCGAACCTCGAGCGAGATGCCGCGCACGGCCTCCAGGCCGCGATCGTCGATCACGTGCAGGTCCTCGACCGTCAGCAACGGCTCGCCGGCGTGGGCGGGCTTCTTGTCGACGCGGAGCAGCACCTCACGGCCGACCATCATCCGCGCGAGGCTTTCCTCCGTCGCGCCTGCCGCGGGGATCGTGTCGACGACCTTGCCGCGCCGCAGCGTCGTGATCCGATCGGCGATCTCGAGCACCTCGTTCAGCTTGTGCGAGATGAAGATGATCGACTTGCCCTGCTCCTCGAGCGAACGGATGATCTCGAACAGCTCCTTCGCCTCCTGCGGCGTGAGGACGGCCGTCGGCTCGTCGAGGATCAGGATCTCCGCGCCGCGGTAGAGCGCCTTGAGGATCTCGACGCGCTGCTGCTGGCCGACGGTGATGCGGTCGACGCGCGCGTCCGGGTCGACGAGCAGCCCGTAGCGCTCCGACAACTCGCGCACCCGTTTGCGCGCCGCGTCGTAGTCGAGCAGCACACCCGCCCTGCGCGGCTCGGTGGCGAGCACGATGTTCTCGGCGACGGTCATCACCGGGATCAACATGAAGTGCTGGTGCACCATCCCGATCCCGTGCTCGATCGCGGCGCGCGTCGAGCCGAGCTCGATCGGCTTTCCGTGCAGCAGGATCTGCCCCTCGTCGGGGGTGTAGAGCCCGTACAGGATGTTCATCAGCGTCGACTTCCCTGCGCCGTTCTCGCCCAGGAGCGCATGGACCTCGCCGCTACGGAGATCGAAGTTGACGTCGTCGTTGGCGAGCACGCCCGGGAACCGCTTGGTGATCCCGCGCAGCTCGAGGAGGGGCGCCTCAGCCATCGCCGCGCAAGCCTAGACGGTTGGTCGGGGGGACGTGTGCGAATTGGGGATGGCTCCGACCAAGCCAGGCGACGCGATCGGCCCTTGCTCGTAGCGGTTGCTACGGGTAAGGGACGAGCGTGGCGACTGGCGCCGCGTCGGAGTCGCCATCCGGCGTGCACGGCTCCCCGACCGTCCGTCTCAACCCGACGGCCGGAGCCCGTTCGCCATCTGCTGCGCGGCCGACCTCGCATGGATCCCCGCCTCGCCCGAGATCCGTCGGTCGAGGTGCGCGACGCCGATGGCGCCGCTCGCCGTGCCGAAGGCCAGATCCTCGCCGCCGTGGTAGACGCCGTTCTGCGCGTCGCGCACGAGCACGCCGACCGGGACGTTGACCAGCTCGAAGTCCGAGATCCGCAGGCCGACGACGTTCTGCTGATGCGCACCTTCGATCGAGGCGTCGGCGCAGAGCCCGCGGTGGGCGATCACGGCCACCGCCCCGCGGCCGATCGCCGCGAGCGCGGCCTCCTTGCAGGCTGCGGGCGCGTCGGCCGACCACGCGCGCAGCACCGTCACGTTCGGCACGGCGTCGTGCACGCCCTCGGCGAACGCGTCGGCCAGGGTGTGCTCCTCGGGCCCGACCCACGCCACGCGCGGGCTGACGCCGCCTTGCTCACCGGCGACGAGCCCCGCGACGAAGCCGCCGAGGAGCGCGGCCTGGTCGGCACGGAGGACGATCCCGACCACGTTCGCCTGGCGCGACCCCGACAGGGAGCCGCCGATGTAGGCGTAATGCGACGTCGGGTAGCGCCGCGCAGCGTCCAGCACGTCGACGAGCCTCGTCGACTCGGCCGACACGAGCACGAGCGGCAGCGCCGGCATCGTCGCGAGCGACCCGTATACGAACCGCACACCGTGAACCGGGGCGATCGCGAGCGAACCCGCGACGCCGACGCGGAGCCCGAGCGGAGCCGCCGCAGGCTTCTTCGGCGACGCCGGCACCGACGCCGGGTGTCGCGCGCCCCCGCAGCCGGCAGCCGCCAGCGCGAGGACGATGAGTGCCGCTCTCATCCGCATCCGCGCCCTAAACGTAGTCGGGCGGGCCCGAAGGCCCGCCCTCCGCACATCCCCCAGCGCGATCCGGCTACTGGACCGTCGCCGGGATGCCCAGCACCATGCCGGCCTTCAGCAGTGCGAACTGCGCTGCCACGGCCGCCTTGATGCTGGCCGGGACCTTCGAGCTCCACTTGCCGTAGCCGACGCCGTTCACGTTGGCGCCGAAGACGACGTCCTGCCCGCCCTTCAGCTTGCCGACCTTGGCGGAACTGATCGCGGAGTACACCGAGACGTCGACCTTCTTCAGGGCGCTCGTCATGACCCACGAACCGAGGTAGCCCTGGTCCGCGTCGACGCCGATCCCGAAGATGCCCTTCGAGTGCGCGGCGTCGAGGACGCCGAGACCGCACTGGCCGGCGACCTGGAACTCGACGACCGAGCCCTGCGCGATCTGGTTGAGCGCCTTCTCCTTGCACTTCGCCTGGACGACGAAGTCCTGGGAGTAGTCGTTCAGCGTCTTGAGGCCGGGGTCGGCCTTCTGCGCGCCGAACTGGTAGCCCGCGATGTAGCGATCGACCGGCGGGATCTTGAGGCCGCCGACGGAGCCGACCGCCGTCCCGCTCTTCGACTTCGCCCACAGGCCTGCCGCGTAGCCGACGAGGTATCCCGCCTCCTGCTCCTTGAAGAGCAGGCCCTCGACGTTCTTCGGCTTGTGCTTCATGCCGGTGACGTCGACGTCGACGATCGCGAACTTGTCACTCGGGAACGACGACGCAACAGCGTCCATCGCGTCCGTCATGAGGAAGCCGACGCCGATCGTGATCCCTGCACCAGAGCGCACGCACGCCTGGAGGTTCGGGATGTAGTCGGCGGGCGACTTCGACTGGATGACGCGTCCCTTGATGCCGTGCTTCTCCGCCGTCTGGAGACCGACGAACGCAAGGTGGTTGAACGACTTGTCGTTCAGGCCGCCGATGTCGGTGACGAGACAGGCGCTGAAGGCGGCCTTGTGCGCTGCCGACGCGTTGCTGCCGCGAAGTGCCGCGAACATCGACGCCAGAAGCACTGTCACGATTGCAAGCATCGTGAGCGTGAGCCAACGCTTCCTCACTTGGATGAATCCTCCTCTTAGTCTGACCGGGGGTTGTGCCGGGGCACTCTAACCCGTATTTCAGACGTCGAACAGGGCCGCTTGGTTAGGGATCCCTAGTCGACGGCGGGGGCGTGCACGATCCGCTCCAGATCGTGCTCGGAGACCAGGACGCGCCGTGGTTTCGAACCCTCGTAGGGCGAGATGATCCCGCGCCGCTCGAGCATGTCGATCAGCCGGCCCGCCCGGGTGTAGCCGACGCGGAGACGCCGCTGGAGGAGCGAAACGGAGGCAGTCTGCGCGGTGACGACGACCTCGATCGCCTTGTCGAGCAGCGGGTCCTCGTCAGGGTCGAACTCGCCGTCGTCGCTGTCGACGTCGTCGGCGAAGACCTGCGGCGCCTCGAGGAAGCTCTCGTCGATCTCGGGCTCGCGCTGGGCCTTCGTCTGGTCGACGATCAGCGCGATCTCCTCCTCGGTCACGAACGCGCCCTGCACGCGCTGCATGCGGGACGTGCCAAGCGGCTTGAACAGCATGTCGCCCTGGCCGAGCAGGCTCTCGGCTCCGTTCGAGTCGAGGATGACGCGCGAGTCGGTCTGGGACGAGACCGCGAAGGCGATGCGCGACGGCACGTTCGCCTTGATCATGCCGGTGATCACGTCGACCGACG
>CAZDEX010000062.1:0-1103 GCA_964504405.1 uncultured Gaiellales bacterium
GGCAGTGCCGCCGCGAGGTCCCTGTCCGCCTTCGCGTGCGCCGCGTCCTCCGGGAGCCCGCCGTGGTCGATCATGCTGCGGGCGTACTCGAAGGTGGAGCGCGACCGCCAGGCACCGTATTCGTCGTCGCGGATCGGGCGCAGCGTCGCGGTCATGCCGGTACCACAAGAGCGCCACGCACGATCTCGGCGAGCACATGCACGAAGCGCGGATCGTCGTTTGGCATCTCGATGCGGTCGACGCGGATGCCGAGCTCACGCGCCTTGTCCTGCGCCTCGGTGTCGATGTCCCAGCGGATCTCCAGATGATCCGACACGAACCCGACGGGACAGATCAAGACGTCGTCGACCCCGCGGCCGGCGAGGTCGGTGAGATGGTCGAGGATGTCCGGCCCGAGCCACGGCTCCCCCGTCGGCGACTCGCTCTGGAACGAGAACGACCAGTCGTCGACACCCGCGCTGTCGGCGACGAGGCGCGCTGTCTCGAGGAGCTGATCCTTGTAGGGGTCACCCTCCTCGAGGATGCGCGCCGGAAGGGAGTGCGCCGTGAAGACCACGTGAGCGTCCGTGTCGCGGATGCGGTCCGCGAGGAACGCGACGAGCCCCCGGTCGTCGTGCCAGCTCTCGACGAACACGACGTCGGCGCGGCCGCCGACGGCGTCGGCGAGCAGCTTCTTGTAGCCGGCGATCGAGAGCCGGCTGTAGTGCGGCGCGAGCACCAGCCCGACGAGGCGCGTCGCGCCGCCCGCGAGCGCAGCGTCGACCGCCGCGGCGATCCGCGGCGTCCAGTGCTTCATGCCGGTGAAGACCGGCAGCCCGAGCTCGTCCTGCAGCGCCGCGCGCGTTGCCTCGGTGATCGCGTTCAGCGGGTTCGAGTCCTCGATCCCGAGGCTGCGGTACCGGGCGACGAGGTCCTCCAGGTTCTCCGGCGCGATCGGACGGCCACCGCGAATGTCGGCGTAATAGGCGGGGACGTCGGCGACGTGCTCGGGCGAGCCGTACGCCATCAGGATCACTGCGACCTCAGACACGGGCCTCCACCGTATGCTCTTGCACGAGCTCGGCGAGGCGCGAGACCGTGTCGGGATCCGTGCCAGGCAGCAC
>CAZDEX010000062.1:1113-9865 GCA_964504405.1 uncultured Gaiellales bacterium
CACGCCGTGGCCGAGGTTGAAGATGTGGCCCGCGCGGCCCTCCGCGCGCCCGAGCACGTCGAGCGCCGCGTGCTCGACCCGCTCCCAGGGGCCGAGCAGGACCGCCGGGTCGAGGTTGCCCTGCACGCCGTGCTCGTCGCCGACGATCTCCCAGCCGTCGTCGAGAGCGATCCGCCAGTCGAGCCCGATCACGTCTCCGCCCGCACGCGTCATCGCGGGGAGGAGCGTCGACGCACCGGTCCCGAAGTGGATCGTCGGCACGTCGACCGACGCGAGGATGCGCGCGGAGTACGCGGCGACGAACTCCTCGTAGTCGGAAGGAGAGAGTGCGCCGACCCACGAGTCGAAGAGCTGCACGACGTCGGCTCCCGCGCGGGCCTGCGCACCGACGTAACCCGCGAAGCACTCGGCGAGCTTGTCGAGCAGCGCATGCCACACGTCCGGCTCGGTGTACATGAGGCGCTTGACCGTCGCGAACTCCCGCGACGGCTTCCCTTCGACGAGGTAGCCGGCGACCGTGAACGGGCCGCCGCAGAACCCGACGACCGCCTGCTCGCTCCCGAGCTCGCCGCGCACGATGCGGATCGCCTCGAGCAGAGGCGCGAACGCCTCTTCGGGATCGGGCACACGCAAGCCGGCGACGTCGTCGAGCGTGCGCACGGGCGTCTCGATCACCGGCCCGACGCCTTCGACGAGCTGCACGTCGAGACCCATGCCGAGGACCGGAGTCATGATGTCCGCGAACATCACGGCCGCGTCGACGTTGTGCCGGCGCACCGGCTGCAGCGTCACCTCCGCGCACAGGTCGGGCGTGTGCGCCACCTCCCAGAACGCGTGGCGCTCGCGCACCGCGCGGTACTCCGGCAGCGACCGCCCCGCCTGGCGCATGAACCAGACCGGCGTGCGCTCGACCGGCTTGCGCCGCGCGGCTCTGACGAGAAGCGGCTCCATACCGGGCTAGGCTAGCGCCGCCGTGTCGAAGGGACCTCTCGCCGTCCGCTGGGGCGCGCCGCCCGCGGTCTCGCCACAGGCGGGCGCGGTCGAGGTCGTGCCCGTCGAGGTGACGAACGCCGGCACGATCGCGTGGCGTCCCGACATCTTCCTCGCCTACCACTGGCTCGACGACCGGGACAACCCGATCGTCTGGGACGGCACCCGCTCGCCGGCGCCGCAGCTCGCACCGGGCGCGACCGCGACCGTCGAGGCGCGCGTGCGCGCGCCGATCCCGCCGGGCCCGTACCGCCTCGCCTTCGACATGGTCGCCGAGCGCCGAGCATGGTTCTCCGAGCTCGGCAGCCCGATGCTCCCGCAGGACGTGCAGGTTGCCCCGCGCAGCGGCGAGCCGCAGGCTGCGCTGCCGCCGGAGCTCGAGCCGGCGCCCGACTGGGCCGAGCGCGTGCGCGCCGCGCATGCGGAGGGCTACGCGGTCGTCGCCGGCGCGATCGGCTGGGACGGCGTGCGCCGGCCGCGCGCGCTCGCGCCGTACGAGCCCGGCCCCGGTCGGATCCCCGGATTCAGCGCGCCGCTGATCGCGCCCTCCGTGCTGGACGGGATCGAGCTCGAGCGCCTCGACGACGTCGCGGGCCTGCCGGCGTACGCGGCGCCGCGTGACGAGCCATGGATCTACGACGGCCGGATCGTCGTCAGAGCTCGACCGCAATCCGGTCGTCCACGGACCTGAACACGAGCGCGCCGAGCAGCAGCGCGAGCACCGCCGCGACGGCGAGATAGATCACATCGGCGGCGCGCGGTGCGTGGCCGAGCCACAGCGCGTCGCGCACCGCGTAGATCGGCGGCGCGAGCGGGTTGCCCCAGCGCAGCACGTCGAGCAGCACGTGATGGCGCTGCACGCGCGCCGGCAGCTGCGCGAAACGCCAGAGGATCGGCGTGAGGAAGAACCACGGGAGGAGCGCGGCCGCGATCAGGTGCTCGACGTCGCGGTAGAGCACGTTCACACAGGCGACGATCAGGCCGAGCCCGGCGACGAGGCCGACGAACAGCACGGCGAGCGGCAGCGCGAGCCACACCGTCGAGCGCGCCTCCGGGATGAAGACCAGCGACAGGACGACGAGGATCGCGATCATCACCGCGAAGGTCACGCCCTGCGTCGCGACGGTCGAGAACGCGACGAGCTGCCGCGGGAAGCGCACCTTCTTGATCAGCTCCGCGGAGTCGACGAGCGACCGCGACGACGCCTGCAGGGACGTCGCGAAGAAGATCCAGCACGAGAGCCCGGCGAGCAGGTAGAGCGGGTAGTGCGGGATCTTCTGGCCGTTCCAGATCAGCCCGAAGACGACGAGGTAGACGCCGAGCAGGACGAGCGGGTTGAGCAGCGACCACAGGACGCCGAGCAGCGATCCCTTGTACTTCGCCTGGAAGTCGCGGCGGAAGAGGTTCGCGAAGAGCTCGCGGTAGCGCAGGAGGTCGGCGTAGACCGTCATCGGCGCGAACTAGTCTAGGGACCGCTTGTGCGGGCAAACACAGCCCTAACACCGCTCCACTACCCTCGACCGGCGTGACCACCGCCGCGGCCGCCGTTGCGTTCCCTGCCGCCGTGCTCGCGGTCTGGCTGCTGCTCCGCTCGCCCGTAGCGACCCGTCTCGTCGCCGCCCCCTCCGCCGATCGCTGGCATGAGCGCCCGACGCCGCTCTTCGGCGGCATCGGCATCTACCTCGGGATCGCCGCCGGGCTCTGGGTCGCGATCGCCGTCGGCGCGGTGCCGCTCACGAAGGAGATCGCGGGCATCTTCGGCGGCATCTCGATCCTCTTCGTCGCCGGGCTCGTCGACGACGTCCGCGCTCTACCTCCTCTCTCCAAGCTCGCGCTCCAGTTCGTTGCCGCGGCGCTCGTGCTCGCGACCGGCACCGACGTGCAGATGATCCACACGCGGATTTTCGCGTGGGGGCTCGCGCTCCTCTGGCTGGTCGGGATCACCAACGCCTTCAACCTGCTCGACAACATGGACGGGCTCGCAGCGACGCTCGCCGGCATCGCCTTCACGTTCTTCGCGATCGACGCCGTGACGTTGCATCCGAATCACACGATCCTCGCGCTGTCGCTCGCGGGGACGTTCTCGTGCGCCGGCTTCCTCCCGTTCAACCTCCGGCCGCGCGGCAAAGCCCTCGTCTTCATGGGCGACTCGGGCTCCCAGGTGCTCGGCTTCACGCTCGCGGCGCTCGGGCTGTCGTCCAGCTGGAAGGTCGCGGGAACGACGGTCGCCACGCTCATCCTCCCGATCCTCGTGCTCGCGGTGCCGATCCTGGACACCGCGCTCGTCACGATCGCGCGGCTCCTCGAGGGCCGCCCCATCTCCCAGGGCGGCCGCGACCACACGTCGCACCGGCTCGTGCGCTTCGGACTGTCGGAGAAGCACGCTGTCCTCCTGCTCGGCGTCATCGCGTGCGCGCTCGGCGCGACGAGCCTCACCTACGTCGTGCTCGACGACCAGCGGCTCGCGCTCGTCGGAGTGCTCGTGACGTTCGTCCTGCTCGTGCAATTCGCAAGCTTCCTCGCGGACATCGAGAAGCGCGCGCCGGGTACCGAGGCGCCGAGCCTTAGGCAGACGTTCGCGGTGCACTGGCGGCGGCTCGTCGAGGTCGTCGTCGACTTCTGGCTGATCTCGGGCGCGTACGTCGCAGCCTTCGTCCTCAAGTTCGGCCTCCCGGCGACGCTGAACCAGCGCCATCTCGCGCTCGTCACGCTCCCGATCGTGATCGCCGCGCGTTACCTGGCGTTCATCCCGTTCGGTCTCTACCGCTCGATCTGGCGCTACGCCGGCGCGCGGGACCTCGCTTCGATCGCGGCCGCAGTCGCGCTCTCGGAAGCGGCCGCAGTCGTGTACGTCGAAGCAACGCAGACCACGTTGGACTTCTGGCGGTCGTTCTTCGTCGTCGACGCCCTGCTCTGCGCCATCGCGATCAGCGCCTCCCGCCTGATCGAGCGAATGCTCCTGACCGGACTCCGAACGTATCGCGCACGCGCCGGCAACCGAACGCTGATCGTCGGCGCGGGACGCACGGGCCGCAGCCTGATGCGCGAGCTGCGCGAGACGCCGGGGGAGCGCGTCGTGGGGTTCGTCGACGACAATCCACGCCTGCGCCGTCGGCGCCTGCATGGCGTCCCTGTGGTCGGCGGGACGCACGAGCTGCCGAGGCTTCTGCAGCAGATCGACCCGCATGTCGTGCTCGTGACGATCCCGGACGCCGACCGGGACCGTCTCGACTTCGTCGTCGACGAGTGCGAGAACGCAGGTATCCAATGCCGGTTCGTCCGGCGCGAGATCGACCTCGACCCCCGCGTCATCCTGGGCGCGGGCGCCGAATGACGTCGGCGCCCGCGGAACCGCGCTCCCCACTCGATCGGTTCCTCTCGCTGGTTCCGGTCGCGGTCGCGGCTCTCGTCCTGCTCGGGATCGTCCTCTGGCAGGCGGCGCTGCGGAAGTCGCCGACGATCTTCACCGACGAGCTGGAATGGACTCAGATGTCCCGCGCGATTGCCGCGACCGGCCATGCGGCGCGGCGCGGTGAACCGATCGGCCTGAAGTCGCTCTACGAGATCCTGATCGCCCCGAGCTGGTGGCTCGGCTCGACGGCGAGCGGCTACGCGGCCGTCAGATACGTGAACGGGATCGTGATGGCGGCCGCGGCGATCCCGGTCTTCCTCCTCGCGCGGATGCTCGTCTCGACGCGCGCCGCGACGATCGCCGCGCTCGGAACGCTGTGCACGACGGCGTTCTACTACGCGCCGCTCATCCTGCCGGAGGTGCTCGCATACCCGGTGTTCGCGCTCTGCGCGTGGGTCGCGGTGCGTGCGCTCGCGGGGGGCGGCCGGAGATGGACGATCGCGGCGATCGCGCTCTCGGCCCTCGCGGTCGCCGTGCGCACCGAGCTCGTCGTGGTCGGCGCGTCGCTCGCCATCGCCGCGGCCGTGCTCTGGGTCTGCGGGCCTCGCGGTCGCAGGCTGCGCGCGAACTGGAGCGTCGTCGACCACATCGGTGCGGCGCTGCTGCTCCTCGGCGCGCTCATCCTCGTCAACCGGCTGGCCTCGCCGCATGCGCAGGAGTGGGCCGTCGCGACGGGGTACTGGCAGCAGCGGGTCTGGAATCTCGGCTTCGAGGCCGCCTCCGCCTTCTGCATCGGCATCGGCGTGCTGCCCGCGGTCGCCGCGCTCGGGTCATTCTGGCTCCCGGAGCGAAGGCACGACCCCGCGTGGCGTGCGTTCGCGGCGTTCTTCGCCGCCTCGATCGTGACCGTTGGCACCTACACCGGCGTCAAGGCGGCATACCTGTCGACGGTCTTCGCGACGCGTGTCGAGGAGCGCAACCTCATCTACCTCGGCCCACTCGTGCTGGTCGGTACGGTCACGTATTTCTCGAGCCGCCGCCCGTGGCTGCCCGGCGTCGCGGCAGGTGCCGCCTTCGTCGGGTACCTGGCGCTCGCCTACGGCTACCAGCTCGACTATCCGTACTTCGAAGCGCCCGGCTACGGGATCGCCGTGATGGCAAACCGCTCGTTCGCGTGGACGCAGCACGACATCCGCCTGGGCCTCGCGGGCGTGTTCGCGATCTCGCTGGCGGTCATGGCGGTGGCGTTCGTCGATCGCCGGCGGAGCGTTCGCACGGGCATCCTCGGCGTCACGGCGCTCGCGACCGCCACGCTGATGCTCGCCGGAGTGGTCACGAGCGCGCGCGGGTCCCAGCACCAGGCGAAGATCTTCCTCGCCAACTTCAAGAGCCCGCCCAACTTCATCGATCTGGTGACGCGGGGCCAGGGCGTCACCTACCTCGGCCAGAACCTCCTCGGCGACGACACGGGCATCTGGCTGCTCGAGTTCTGGAACCGATCGATCCGCCACGTGTACAGCCTCGATGGCACCGCTCCCGGGCCTGGCCCGTCGGTCACCCCCGACCTGGCGGCGCCGAACGGCCGCCTGCGCGCCGACCCCGGGCTGCCGTACGTCCTCACCGACAACGGCGTGCACATGATCGGCAAGGTCGTGACCCGCTGGAAGGGACTCGCCCTGACGCGGCTCCGCTCGCACCCCTGGCGGCTCAAGGAGGCCGTGTACGGGCTGTCGGGCGACGGCTGGACGGGGAGCGACGCACGCTACGCGTACTTCGGGCCCGAACGAAGCCCCGGCATCCTGTCGGTCGACGTCGGGCGCGTGGCCTTCTGCGTCAAGACCGCGCCGAACGCGCACGTGCTCGTCCGCGTCGGGCCGGTCGCGCTCGACCGGCAGCGCCAGCCCTTCGTCCGGCGCGTGTCCGCCGTGCGCACGGTCGTCGTGCCCAACTGCACCGAACGAACTCTGCGGTTCCGTGTGCGGCCACCGGTGGCCGTGAAGCTGGACGTGTCCCACCTCGTGCGGCCGGCCGACTACGGCGGCTCCGACGCGCGGGAACTCGGCGTCCAGGCCGGCTTCTCGTTCAAGTCGTCGCGGTGACGAGCAGCCTCGGCGGGAAGCCGAGGCTCGGCAAGAACCGGCCGACCGGCGACGGCTCGACCGCGAACAGCGCCGTCTGGACCGCGGATGGCAGACGCCGCCGCTGGGGGATCAGGATCGGCCGCACCGACGCGACCGAGAAGCCGGCCGCCGCGACGTCGGCGAGCACCTCCTCGTCGCCGTGCGCTCGCGGGTCGAAGTCGAAGACGAACTTCGTGCGCGTGTACGACGCGACGTGCTCGAAGAACCGCCGCCGGTCGGGCGCAAAGTAGAACGCGCGCATGCAGATCGTCGCCTCGACCGGCTCCGGAGGGCTGTACTCGTCGAGCCGGCCGCGGACGAACTCCGCCTCCGGCTGCAGCCGCCGCGCCGCCGCGAGCATGCCTTCGCTCGCATCGACACCCCGGTAGCGAAGCCCGCGACGCAACAACGGCACCGCCATGCCGCCGTCGCCGCAGGCGAGATCGAGCACCAGGTCGCCCGGCTCGAGCCGCGGGGCGACCCCGGCCACCAGTTGTGCCTTGTGCTCGAAATACCGCTCCGGGTCCGCATAGTCGTGCGCGCGGTACCGGTCGGCGAGCAGGTCGTACTTCTCGATGATGTCCTTCAACGCGCCCTCAGTCGCTCCGGATGCTTTCGGACGAATCGTACGACTCCGGCCCAGTGCCACAAAGTCCGGCGCGTCAGCCAGCGCTTGTCGGTCTCCGCCTTGTGCTCGTGCCGGACGACCGCCTGGGGCACGTACCACCGCTCCCAGCCGGCGCGCATCGCGCGGTACTGGAGGTCGATGTCCTCCCCGTACAGCCTGAAGCCCTCGTCGAAGCCGCCGATTGCCTCGAGCATCTCGCGGCGCAGCATCACGAACCCGCCGAGCATCCAGTCCGCTTCGACCGGCTCGGTGGGGGGTGCCTCGTCCAGGTGGAAGTGGCGTCGCTGCGGCACGACGAGGCGAAGCGGCGTGCGGCGCACGATCGTGCCGGTGACGGTCGGGAAGCGGCGGCGCGACGGCTGCCAGGTCCCGTCGGGGAACTCCATGCGCGGCCCGGCGACGCCCGCGCGTGGATGCTCCTCCATGAACGAACGCAGCGCGGCGACGGCGCCCGGCCGCGGCACCGCGTCGGGGTTCGCCGAGATCACGAGCTCTGCTTCGGTCATGGCGACGCCCTTGTTCACGTTGGCACCGAAGCCCAGCGGCGCGTCGTTGTGCACCGCGTCGACTCCCTCCGGCACGGAGCCCGGGATGTTCGCGATCACGACGAGCTCGTCGACCTGCTCGTGCAGCGCGGGCAGCGACTCCTCGAGCTCGCGCGGATGGCCGTGCGAGACGACGACGGCGGCGACCCTCATGCGAGCACCTTGCGATACACGTCGGCGGTCAACCGCGCGCTGCGCTCCCAGCTGAACTCGGCGGCCCGCTCGAGACCCAGCCTGCTGTACCGGTCGCGCTCGGCGAGCGCAGTCGCGATGTCCGGAGCAGCAGCGTCGCCCGCGACCTCGCGCAGCGCCGGGTCGTCGGAGAGCACGACGGGCGTGCCGCTTGCCATCGCTTCGAGCACGGGGACACCGAAGCCCTCGAAGCGCGAGGGGAGCACGAGCGCCGCAGCCCGGCGGTAGAGCTCGGCGAGCGCCGGCTTCTCGACCCAGCCCCGCACGTCGGCGCCCCGCGCGCGCAGTTCCCGCGCGAGGGCCGGCTCCTTCTCGGGACCGACCACGACGAGCGGCAACCCGACGCCCTTCGCCGCCTCGAGCGCCGCGCGCGGATCCTTGCGCTCCTGGACGGCGCCGACGAAGAGCAGGTACCCGTCGTTCCCGCCGTCGCCGGGGCCGAACGCCGGATCGACGCCGTGCGTCGTGACGGTGATCTTCTCGCCCGGGATCCCGTAGAGCTCGATCGCATCCCGTTTCGTCCGCTCGGAGACCGCCAGGATGTGGTCGGCGCGGCGCGCGGCTCGAGGGACGACCGCCCTGAAGGTCAGCCGATCGAGCACGCCCATCGCCGAGGGATCGCGCTCGAAGTGCAGGTCGTGCAGCGTCACGACGCTCGGCCCTGCCCAGCCCAGTGGAAGTGCGTGTTGAAAGTGCGCGAGGTCCGGCCGCAGCCGGCGGAGCAGGCGCGGCAGCCCCCACGCCATGCGCGCCTCCTGCGTGCGGGCCTGCAGCTCGAGCGGCTCCACGCCTTCCGGCACGAGCTCGGGATGGCGCGTAACGGCGCCGAAGGTCAGGTCGGGCGCGACGAACGGCAACTGGCGCAGCAGGTTGAGCACGTACGTCTCCTCGCCCGTGCGGTTGCGGCCGAGCACGTCGGCATCGA
>CAZDEX010000063.1:0-7178 GCA_964504405.1 uncultured Gaiellales bacterium
CGGTCACGGTGCGCGACGCCGCGGCGTTCCTCGACGTGCTCGCGGGCTACGAGCCGGGCGATGCGCACTGGGCGGCGCCTCCGGAACGGCCCTTTGTCGACGAGGTGGGCGCCACCCCGGGCCGGCTGCGCATCGCGTTCACTGCGGAGCCGCCGATCCCGAACGAGATCGATCCGCGTGTCGTCTCCGTCGCACGCGCGGCCGCAGACGCGCTCACCGCGCTCGGTCACGAGCTGGTCGAGGCGACGCCGCCCTGGTCGGACGATGTCCTGCTCACCACGTTCGCGAAGCTCTGGCAGGTCGGCCCGGCTCTGTACCCGGTGGACCC
This sequence comes from uncultured Gaiellales bacterium, assembly GCA_964504405.1. Lineage (GTDB taxonomy): Bacteria > Actinomycetota > Thermoleophilia > Gaiellales > Gaiellaceae > PALSA-600. Next base: position 329 of record CAZDEX010000063.1, read on the forward strand.
GGCGCAGTTCGAGCCGTTGAACCAGGCGCTCGCCGCCGCCGCGCGCGAGACGTCGAGCGTGACGTATCTGCAGAGCGTGATGCGGCTGCAGGGGCTCGCGCGGCAGATCGTCGCCTTCTGGTTCGAGCAGAACGTGGACGTCGTGCTCACGCCGGGCCTCGGGATGCTGCCGCCGCCGATCGGCTGGGTGTTCGAGGCCGACGAGCCGTGGGAGCAGTTCCGCCGCGGCGGCGAGCTGACGCCGTTCACGCCCATCGTCAACGTCACGGGCCAGCCCGCGGCGATGGTGCCGTTCGACGTCGTCGACGGCTTGCCTGTGGGCGTGCACCTGATCGGCCGCCCTGCCGACGAGGCGACGCTCTTCCGGCTGTCCGCGCAGCTCGAAGAGGCCCACCCGTGGGCACCGCTTCTCAGCGAGCGATAGCCGCGGCGAGCTCCCGTGCCAGCTCGCGCGCATCACCCGCGTCGCGCGCGATCACGAGGCACGTGTCGTCACCGGCGAGGGTGCCGACGACGAGCGGATGCCCCAACCGGTCGAGCGCGCGGGCGATCGCCGGTGCCGAGCCGATCTCGGCCTGCACGACGACGACGTTCTGTGCGGCGACTGCATCGCGGCCGAACTGAGCGAGCAGCGAGTTGAGCGTGACGCGCGGGTCGATCCGTCGCTCACGGTTCGGCAGGACATAACGCGGGTGCCCGAGCGGGTCGCGTGCCTTCTCGAGCCCGAGCTCGCGGATGTCGCGCGAGACCGTCGCCTGCGTGACGTTGCAGCCGGCGCTCTGGAGCGCGTCGAGGAGCTCCTGCTGCGTGCCGAGCCGCATCCGCTCGACGAGGCTTGCGACGAGCCGGTGGCGGTCGGCCTTCGTCAGCGGGCGTTCGGTCTGCATGGAGACAGCATTCCCGATGCACGTTTAGAGCCGCAAGAGCGCGGCAAACCTCACACCATGCTTCGCAAAGCCCTCTGGACCGGCCTCTATGCAGGGCTGGGCGCCGGCGCGACGATGGCCGCGCGGCGGCTAGCGTCGAGCATCTGGCGCGTCGCGACCGGCGAAGAACCGCCGACGAAGAAATGACGAAAGCCGATCAGGCCGTCGAGTCGGCGGCGGACAAGCTGGAGCGGATCGTCGAGGACGCGCGCCGCGGCGGCGGCGTGAAGGCGAAGGTCGGCGAGAAGCTCGCCGAGGATCCCGACTTCCTGCGCAAGCTGAAGCCCTCCCTCATCGCCGCGCGGGCGAAGGGCGAGCTGCCGACGGACGAGCCGGCCGGCTCGCCGCCTCGCGCGCCGTCGAGCCCGCAGCTGCCGCGCCCGAAGAAGGCGAAGGCGAAGAAGCGCGGCGGCGTCAGCCCGTGGCTCGTCGTCGGCGCGGCCGTCGCCGCGGGCTACTTCGCGGCGAAGGTGATCGACTGGAGAGGTCATGCCCACCCCCGTCACTGAGCCGACGCAGGCGAACGGTGGGGTCGGCGGCGCGGCGAAGTCGGTTGCCGAGCACGCCTCGGCGATCGCGCGGCTCGAGGTCGAGCTCGCCGCCCTCGAGCTGAAGAAGAAGGTGGTCGCGCTCGGCGTCGGGATCGGCATGGGCGTGGGCGCCGCGATCTTCGGGCTGTTCGGCCTCGGCTTCGTCTTCGCGACGATCGCGGCCGCGCTCGCGACGTTCCTCTCCACCTGGCTCGCGCTCCTGATCGTGACGGTGTTCCTGTTCGTCCTCGCCGGCACACTCGGCGTCCTCGCGCTCGGTCGGATCAAGAAGGGCACGTCGCCCGTGCCCGAGCAGGCGATCCGCGAGGCGAAGCTGACGACGGAGGCGTTGAAGCGCTGATGCCCGCGACGAGGACACCGGAGCAGATCCGCGCCGAGATCGACGCAGAGCGCGAGCAGCTCGCGACGTCTGTCGAGCACCTGCGCGAGGAGCTCGGCGAGGTGACGGACATCGGCGGAAAGCTGAAGTCGAAGCTGCCGATCGTCGCTGCGGGCGCAGCGTCTGTCGGCTTCGTCTTCGCCGGCGGCATCGGCGCGACGCTGCGCTACCTCGCGCGCCGCGGCCGTGAAGGGGACGAGAAGCTGCGCGTCGGCCGCTGGTCGATCTTCGACCGCGATTGAGCGCGAACGGGAAGGCGCCGCGCAGCCCTGAGCGGCTCTCGCGCGGCGAGTGGATCACCGCGTTCAAGCGCGCCGCGGGGTCCTTCATGCAGGACGACTGCATGGGCCTCGCCCAGGAAGTGGCGTACTCCGCGATGTTGGCGTTCTTCCCGGCGATCGCGTTCCTGCTCGGCCTGCTCGGCGTGCTGCACCTGTTCGACCAGCTGCAGTCCTTCCTGGGCTCGGTCGCGCCGCACGGCGTCATCCATTTCATCAAAGGTCTGCAGCGCGATCAGAAGGGCGGCGTGAAGATCGCGGCGCTCGTGCTCGGCGGCATCGGCGCGGTGTGGGCCGCGTCGGGGGCGATGGGCTCGGTGATCAAGGCGGTCAACCGCGCCTACGAGCGCATGGAGACGCGCCCGTTCTGGAAGGTACGGGCGATCGCGATCCTGCTCGTCGTGCTCTTCGGCTTGACGATCGTCGCGGTGTCGGTGCTGCTCGTCTTCGGCGGGCCGATCGGCAACGCGATCGCAAACCAAGCGCACCTCGGCGGCGCGTTCACGTTGCTCTGGTCGCTGTTGCGCTGGCCGATCGCGTTCGGCGCGGTGCTGATCCTCTACGGGCTCGTCTACTACTTCGCGCCGAACAAGGATCAGCGCACATGGAAGTGGGTCACCCCCGGCGCGGTCATCGGCGCGCTGGCGTGGCTCCTGCTCTCGGGCCTCTTCACGCTCTACGTGACGTTCGCCGGGTCGTACTCGAAGACGTACGGCACGCTCGCCGCGGGCGTCATCCTGCTGCTCTGGCTGAACTACTCCGCGTGGTCGCTGCTCTTCGGCGCGGAGCTGAACTCGGAGCTCGACAAGCAGGCGGACGTCAAGGCGGCGGGCGGCGAGCGCGCGGGCCTCGTCAAGCCGGCGCGCCGCGCTTCGTAGACGCGGCGAGGGCGGCCATGTGGCCGCCCTCGCGTACGCCGGAATGATGGTCGCCGGCTTAGAGCGTCGTGCGCGCGGCGCTGCGCCGCACGAGGGTGCCGATCCCGATCAGGGCCGCCGCCACCAGGACGAAGATCCAGAGCGAGAGCCCCGTGAACGGCAGCTTGGCCGAGGCGATGGTGCCGCCGAGGCGCGTCGTCGTGCCGAGGACGCCGCCCGCGGGCTTCGTCTTCGTCGGCCTGAGCGTGACGACCGCACCCTTCACGCCACCCGCAGCGACGGGCGTCGCGGCCGGCGTCACGGTCGCGGCGGGCTTTGCCGGTGCAGTCGCAGCGGGCGCTGCCGTTGCAGTCGCAGCGGGCGCTGCCGTTGCAGTCGCAGCGGCGGTGCCCGAAGCAGTCGCCGGAGCAGCGGCCGCCGGAGGCGTCGTGACGTGGGTCGAGATGACGGTCGGCTGCGTGGACTCGCAGTTGGCGCCGGTCGGCACGGATTCCGTCTTCGTCACGGTCTCGTAAACCAGGATGTCGTCGGTGTGCTTCGAGTAGTGCGCCGAGTGCCCGTTCGGGTGGATGAGCACGTACTTGCCGTTGCCCGTCTTGTGCTGGACACCGACGAGCACCTGCTCGGTCACCGTGCGTGTCGTCGTGGTGCAGGTCGACGCCTCCACGCTCGAGGCCTGCGGCGTCGCCGGAGTGACAACCTGCGGCGCGGACGTCGAGGTACCGCACTTGTTGCCCTTGTGCTTGAGAGCGTGCACGTCGACCTCATGGCCGCCGCACATGACCTTGTGGGGCTGGCTGTTGCCGGGGCCGTGCAGCGTCGCGTCGCCGTAACCGGCGGCCGTGGCGATCTGGCCCGCGGTCTTGCCGTTGCCGTACTTCTTCGTCTTGTCCGACGAAGCCTTCGCGTAGGTGTCGTGCTTCGTCGAGTTCGACGGCTTGACGCCGTTCGCGTTGCTTCCACCGGTCGCCGGGTTGCTCGCGGAGGTCGAGCTCTGCTTCGACTCGTGCTTCGCGGCGTGCGACTCGTGCTTCGCAGCCGGCGCAGTCGGCTGGGCAGCGGGGGCCGTCGCCGGAGCCGCAGCCGGCGCCTGCGCCGGGGCGGTCTGATCTTGATGGCCGGGCGCGTTCGCCGAGTTGCCGTTGCCGCCCCCGTTGCCGTTCCCGCCGCCAGCGAAGGCGGAGCCGGTGAACGCAGCGAGAGCGAGCACCAGCACGGCGAACAGCATGACCGTGAGGCGGTGCTTCATGTGTGGCGTCTCCTGGGAAATGAGTCTTGTCATAGGACTTACAAGCCCTAAACGACTCATTTGCAGGGAGGGATACGCCCTCTTACAAAGGACTTACCTCTGGGCGCGGAGCTCGGCGCCCAGCTCGGCCCGCAGCGCGGCCACGATCGCGTCCCGCAGGCGCGCCGCGTCCTCGTCGGAGAGGGTGCGATCCGGCGCCCGGAAGGCGGCGGAGAAGGCGATCGACTTCTTGCCCTCCGGGATCTGGTTTCCGCGGTAGTCGCTCAGGAACCGGAGCTCGCGCAGCTCCTCCCCCGCCGCGCGCCGCGCGGCCGCGAGCAGGTCGCCCGCGGGCACGCCCGCGTCGACGACGAAGGCGAGGTCGAAGCGGAGCGGCGGGAACGTGATCACGTCCTGGTAGAGGATGCGCTCCGGCACGAGCCTGAAGAGCTCGTCGAGATCGAGCTCGAAGGCGCTCCACTGGCCGTCCAGGTCGAGCGGGCCGTAGCTGCCCACCCAGCCCGACTGCACCGAGGCGCCGACGACGAAGTCGTCGCGCAGCTCCGTCCGCTCGAAGACCGGCTCGACGTGCAGCGCCTCGAACACCGCCTCGACGAGCCCCTTCGCGTGGAAGAAGTCGCCCTGGACGATCCCGCCGAGGTGCCACCGTTCCGTCGGCACCGGGCCCGGCGGGAGATAGACGTGCGCGATCTCGAACAGTTCGACGCGCTCGTTCCCGGCGTTCACGTTGTGTCGGGCTGCCTCGAGCAGGCCGACGGTCAGCGTCGTGCGCAGCAGGCGCTGCTGCGAGCTGAGCGGCACGGGCAGCTCGATCGCGTCCGGGTCGGGATCGGTGGCCTGCAGCGAATAGGTATACGCCTCGAACATCCCGGCGCCGGCGAGCACGTCCTCGACCTGCCGCCGCAGCTTCTGCGCAGGCTTGAGCAGCCCGAACATCTCGGTGCGCTCGGGCAGCGTCAACGGCACGTCCTCGAGCCGGAAGCGCGCGACCTCTTCGACGACGTCGATTTCGCGTCGCACGTCACGCGCGCGCCACGACGGCGTGCGCACCGTCCAGTCGTCGTCGACGCCGAACCCCAGGCGCTCGAGCCGGTCGCGTTGCTGCGCCTCCGGCAGGTCCAGCCCCGTCGTCTCGCTTCCGTACTGCGGGCGGTACGCGATCACCGGCGGAGGCGGGAGCTCGCCGCGCACCTTGGTCTCACCCGTCCAGCGCGCGCCCGCGAGCTCGGCGAGGAGCTGCGTCGCGTAGCGAGCGGCGGCGGTTGCCGCCTCCGGGTCGACCCCTTTCTCCCAGCGCGTCTGGCTCTCCGTGCGCGTGCGGTGGCGCTCGCCGCTGCGGAGGACGGTCATCGGATCGAAGTTCGCCGCCTCCAGCAGGACGTTCCGCGTCTCGTCGGAGACTTCGGTGTTCGAACCGCCCATCACGCCGCCGATCGCGACCGGGCGCTCGCCGTCTGCGATCACGAGGTCGTCCGGATCGAGATCGCGCGGGGTGCCGTCGAGGGTCTCGAGCTTCTCGCCGGGACGCGCGCGCCGCACGACGATGCGGCCACCTTCGAGCTTGTCGTAGTCGAACGCGTGCAGCGGGCTGCCGAGCGCCAGCATCACGTAGTTCGTCACGTCGACGACGTTCGAGATCGGGCGCATGCCCGCGCCGATCAAGCGCCCCTTCAACCACGCCGGCGAATCGCCGAGCCCCACGTCGCGCAGTAGGCGGCCGATGTAGCGCGGGCACCGTTCGAGATCGTCGACCTCGATCGCCACCGGCTCGTCGCCGTCACGCGCCGGGTCGACGCCGGGCATCGGCCGGAGCTCCGTGCCGAGCAGCGCCGCGACCTCGCGCGCAATCCCGTAGATCGACATGAGATCCGGCCGGTTGAAGAGCGTCTCGATCTCGAGGATGTCGTCGCCCAGCGGCAGCACGTCCGCGAGCGGCGTCCCCGCTTCGAGCGAGTCGGGAAGCAGCATGATCCCGCCGTGGTCCTGGCCGAGCTCGAGCTCGCGCTCGGAGAGGATCATCCCGTCGCTCACCTCGCCGCGGAGCTTGCGCTTCTCGATCGTGAAGTCGCCACCAGGCATCACGCCGCCGGGGACGACGACGGCGACGGTCGCGCCGGCGCCGAAGTTCCACGCGCCGCACACGATCGAGCGCGGCTCGCCGGACCCGGTGTCGACCTTCGTCAGCTGCAGCTTGTCGGCGTTCGGATGCTTGTCGGCCTCGAGCACCTTGCCGACGACGAAGTGCTCGTAGTTCCCGACCGTCTCGGGGACGCCGCGACGCACGATGCGGTCGACCTCACAGCTCGTGAAGACGAGCCGGCGGGCAAGCTCCTCGACCGGCAGGTCGAAGTCGACGTACTCGCGCAACCACGAAACGGGGACTTTCATCAGAACTGCCCCAGTACGCGCACGTCGTTCTCCCAGAACGCGCGCAAGTCCGGGAGGCCGTGGCGGAGCATCGCGATGCGCTCGATCCCGAAGCCGAAGGCGAACCCTTGCCACTCGTCCGGGTCGAGATCGACGTTGCGGAAGACGTTGGGGTCGAGGCCCCCCCCCCCCCCCAAAAACATGAAGACAGCGTGGTGTGGA
>CAZDEX010000063.1:7188-9834 GCA_964504405.1 uncultured Gaiellales bacterium
CGGAAGACGTTGGGGTCGACCCACCCCGCCCCGCCCATCTCGATCCAGCCGGAGTGCTTGCACGTCGAGCAGCCGCTGCCTCCGCAGATGAAGCAGGTGACGTCGAACTCGACCGACGGCTCGGTGAACGGGAAGTAGCTCGTGCGCATGCGCACCTCGCGCGCCTCGCCGAACAGCGCGCGGAAGAACTTCAACACCGTCCCCTGCAGGTCGGCGAGCGTGATCCCGCGGTCGACCGCGAGGCATTCGACCTGGAGGAAGATCGGCGAGTGCGTGGCGTCCGGCGTGTCGCGGCGGTAGCAGCGGCCGGGCGAGACCATGTAGATCGGCGGCGTCCGCGACTGCATGGCGCGGATCTGGTCCGGCGATGTGTGCGTGCGCAGGACGGTGTCGTCGTCGATGTAGAACGTGTCGAACTTCGACCGCGACGGATGCCCGGGGTCGGCGTTCAGCGCGTCGAAGTTCTCCCAGACCGTCGCAACTTCGTTGCCGTCCCAGATCTCGTAGCCGAGACCGCGGAAAATGTCTTCGATCTCGCGCCGGATCTGCGTGAGCAGGTGCAAGCGCCCGCGCCGGACGGGGGTGCCGGGGATCGTGACGTCGACGCCCGCCTCCGCGGCGAGGCGCCGGACGAGCCGCAGCAGCTCCGCATCGCGCGCCGCGACCGCTTCCTCGAGCGTGGCGCGTATCCCGTTCAGCAGCATCCCGCTCTCGCGGTCGCGCACGCCGCGCAGCGCCTGGGCGAGCTCGGACTTTCGTCCGAGGTACTTGACGCGCGCGTCGTCGAGCTCCTGCTCCGAGAGCGCGTCCGCGATCGCCTTCAACGCTTCCTCTTGATACGCGGGCCAGTTCACCGCGGCGACACTATCCAAGGTTCCTCCTTCGGTTTCGCTGTGAGACGGGTCAGGCCCCGGCGCGGCTGCCGGTGTCGCACCGGGGCCGCATAAACAGCGTCGTCCGAAGAAGCATGGAAGGAAGAATAGCGGCGTGTCTGCGTATGACAACATCGCGCGGCTCTACGACCCGTGGTCGCGGAGCGTGGTCGAGGACGTGTCGTTCTACGTCGAGGAAGCGGTGCGCTCGGGCGGTCCGGTGCTCGAGCTGGGAGTCGGTACCGGGCGCATCGCGGTGCCGGTGGCCGCCGCCGGGATCGAGGTGGTGGGCGTCGACACGTCGGCCGGGATGCTCGAGGTCGCACGGGAACGCGCCGAGCTCGCGGGTGTGGCGGTCGACCTGCGCCAGGGCGACATGCGCGATCCGCCCGTCGAGGGCGAGTTCCCGCTGGTCGCAATTCCCTTCCGCTCGCTGCTCCACATGGAGACCGACGCCGACCGGCGGCACGTGCTGCGCGCCGTGGCACGCCACCTGGCGCCGACGGGACGACTCGTCTTCGACGTCTTCACGCCGGGCGCCGACGACATCGCCGACACCCAAGGCCGCTGGCTCGAGCGCGAGTCCGGGATCTGGGAGCGCGCGGACTGGAACGAGGAGACACGCACGCTGATCCTCCGCGTGCGCGGCGAAGAGACGGAATCGGAGATGTCACTCGCGTGGCTGTCCGTGCCGGAGTGGCAGGTCCTACTCCAGGAGGAGGGCTTCGTCGTCGACGCCGTCTACGGCTGGTTCGACCGGTCACCGTGGCACGGCGGCGAGGACTCCGTCTGGGTCTGCCGGCGCTGATCCTCCCGCCCGGCATGTCGAGTCCGAGCTCGGCAAGGGCATGCTAGATGTGCAGCGCGTGCAGCCGGGCGAGCAGCTCGTCCAGATCGATCAGCTTCGACAGCACGGCAGAGGCGCCGGCATGTCGAGGTCGATCAGGACGCGGAGCGGGAACTCGTCCACCGGCGCCGAGGAAACGAAAGGTGGGCGGCATCTCGCGGCCGATCCGCCGCTCACCTTGTCGACCAGGCGTGGTGCATGACCTCGTCGCCGCGACCGACTGGATCGCCGCGCACAAGGACGAGACCGGCATTCGCGTTGCGAACTTCTCGCTCGTCGGATCATCGCCCTCGACGGTGCAGTACGACCGGTTCGACCCGCGCGCTCGAGCACCTCTGGTTGAGCGGCGGCGTCGTCGTCACCGCCGCGGGCAACTACGGCAAGGGCCAGGCGGACGACATCCCCTTCGCCCCGTCGAACGATCGGTTCGTGATCACCGTCGGCGCCAGCGCGTCGCCGGAACGCCGTCTCCCGCAGACGACTTCGCCGCACCGTGGTCGGCATTCGGGCACACGCTCGACGGCTTCGCCAAGCCGGAGATCGGCGCTCCCGGCCGCTACGTGGTGGGCCGCGTTCCGGTGGACTCGACGCTTACCGCACCCGGCCCGACCGCATCGTGGCGCCGGGGATGCTGCAGCGTCGCTGCGCCGCTCGTCTCCGGCGTCGCGGCGAACCTGCTCGCGCTGCCTGGTCACTCGGCGTGGGCGATGTCGACGCTGCCGCGGCCTCCGGCGTGGCGAGCCGGCTCGATGCGAACGCCGCGCTCGCACCGTACGTCGCGAGGGACCGCGCGACCGGACAGCGCGTCTTCGACACGGCGAGCTGGGGCACGGCTGTTCAGGCAAACGCGTCGTGGGGCACGGCCTCCTGGGGCACGGCCTCGTGGGGCACCGACCTCGCGACCGCCGACCTCAACGCCGGCGGCTA
>CAZDEX010000064.1:0-4270 GCA_964504405.1 uncultured Gaiellales bacterium
AGAAGTAGACGAGCTTGCCGAGCGCGTTCGTGCCGGCGAGCGAGCCGGCCTCGTACGAGACGCCTTCCATCAGGTCGCCGTCCGAGCAGATCGCGTAGACGCGATGGTCGACGATCGTGTGGTGCGGCCGGTTGAACGTCGCGCCGAGGAAGCGCTCGGCGATCGCCATGCCGACCCCGTTCGCGAAGCCCTGGCCGAGCGGGCCCGTCGTCACCTCGACGCCTTCGGTGTGCCGGAACTCCGGGTGACCGGGTGTCGCCGACTGCCACTGCCGGAAGCGCTTTAGCTCCTCGAGCGAGAGGTTGTAGCCCGTGAGGTGCAGGACCGAGTACTGGAGCACGGCGGCGTGGCCGGCGCTGAGGATGAACCGATCGCGGTCGGGCCAGTGCGGGTGTGCGGGGTTGTGCCGGAGCACCTCCGTGTAGAGGAGGTAGGCGAGCGGTGCGAGCGCCATCGCCGTGCCCGGATGGCCGGCGTTGGCCTTCTGCACCGCATCCATCGACAACGTCCTGATCGTGTCGATGGAGAGCTGTTCGATCTCCGAGTTCGGCATCGCTCCTCCTCGCGGTGGGCTTCCCCGCGAGGTTAACCGCTATGCGTGCGCCGCCGCGCCGGAGCGGATCTCCTCCTTCAGCGCGCTTTCCGCATCCTCGTCCTGGCCCATCGTCACGGCCGAGACGGTGCGCCCTCCGCGCAGGAAGCGGAAGACGGCGCGGTCCTCGCGGAAGTCTCCGTCCAGGCGCGTCGAGTCGTGGCCGGTGGGATCGCCGAACGTCTTGAACGAGCGGCCGAAGGCCTCGGAGAAGAACGACGAGACGGCGTCGTACCGGGCGTCCTCGCCGGCGAGGATCTTCCCGAGCGTCGTCCCGTGGTAGGCGGAGTTCGACCAGTGCTCGATCCGGCGGTGGCGCCCGTAGACGGGATCGAAGAACTCCGCGACGTCGCCGATCGCGTACACGCCGGGCCGCGACGTCTCGAACCGCTCGTTGGTCACGACGCCGCTCCGAACCTCGAGCCCCGCCTCGCGCGCGAGCTCGACGTTCGGCTCGACGCCCACGCCCGCGACGACGAGGTCGGCCGGGGTGATTTCCGACGCTTCGAGCCGCAGGTCGACGCCGTGCGCGCGGAAGACGTCGTGAATCGACTCCGAGAGCGGCGGCGCCTGGAGCGCCGCGAACACCATCGGCTCGCGGACGATCTGCGTCACCTGCACGCCGAGGTGCGTCAGCGACGCCGTCACCTCGCAGCCGATGAACCCGCCGCCGACGACAGTTGCGGTCTTCGTCGACTCCGCGCGCCGCCGCAGCTCGATCGAGTCGTCGAGCGTGCGGAGCTGGAGCGCTCCGTCGAACGAGCGAGGCCGCGACCCGGTCGCGATCACGACGACGTCCGCCTCGGGCAGCGCGTCGAGCCGCTCTCCCCTTCGCACCTCCGCGCCCTGCACGTCGATCAGGACACTCTCCGGCGGGGCTTCGCCACGCAGCACGCGCTTCGAGAGGCCGGGCCGGTGGTACGGCCCGTGCGGATCCTGCGACCAGATCACGATCTCGTCGCTGCCGCCCGCTTCGCGATAGGCCTCGACGAGCTTCGCCGCGGCGAGCCCGCCGCCCACGATTCCGATCATTGCGTGTTCACCATTTCCTCCAATACGTGCATCGCAACCCTATGGATTTCGTGGCGGTCCGCCCGGGGCTCGACGATCTCCGCGATCGGCGCCGGTGCGTCGAGCCCCAGGCGCGTCAGGACCGCGCCGCGCGCCGATCCCTCGGCGACGGCCGACACCTCGACCGGCTTGCCGAGAACGTCGGCCAGCACCTGGATCCAGGCGGGGTTCGCGAGCAGCGCGCCGCCGGTCGCGACGACCGACTCCAGTCCGCCGATCGCGTCGAGCACCGCGGCCAGCCGGTAGCAAACGCCCTCGAGCGCGGCCTGGGCGATATCCTCCGGCGTCGTCGCGAACGACAGGCCCTCGATCGCGCCGCGCCGCTTCGCGTTCCACCCGAGCGAGCGCTCGCCCCCGAGGAACGGCAGGAACGTCAAGCCGTGCGCCGCCGCCGGGCGCTCGGCGACCTGCGACGTGTCGAGGTTGCGCAGCGTCTGCAGGAGCCATGCATGCAGGTTCCCGCCGTCGGACAGCGCGCCCCCTTCGCAGAACCGGCTGTCGTCCAGGCGGTAGAGGAAGAGGCCCGGGCGCGGCCCGGCGCGCGCCGCGGCGTAGACGACGCGCGCCGCCGCCGACGTGCCGACCATCACCGCGGCGCGTTCGCGCGTCACGCAGCCCGCGCCGACGTTCGAGCACGCGCCGTCGCCGAGCGCCGGCCAGACCCCGGCAACCGGCTCGTCGGAGATCGGCGGGAGCTGCTCGACGTCGACGTCGAGCGCGGCGAGCGTCTCGGCGTCCCAGGTGAGCGTGTTCGGGTCGAAGAGGCCCGTGCCGCTCGCGGTCGAGATGCTGGTGCGCAGCTCGCCGGTCAGCTTCAGCAGGAGGTAGTCGCCGAATGACACGTACCGCGCCCCGCGCAGGCGCGTGAGCTTCGCCGGCCAGTACGCGGGATGGAGAAAGCAACCGGTGCGGCGGTGGTAGGCGTCGGGATCGAGCGCGGGAGGCTCGTCGGCGACGTCGCGCCAGGTCAGCACCGGTGTCGTTGGGCGGTCGCGCTCGTCGAGCACGACGAGCGAGTGCCAGAAACACGAGAGCACGAGCGCGTCGCCCTCACCGACCTGCGCGAGCACGGCGCGGCAGGCGGCGACGAGGTGATCGGCGTCGAGCTCGTCGTACGGAAGGTGCGCGTCCCCGGGCTCCGCCCGGCCGTGCTCGTCGTAGGCGACCGCCCGCACCGAGGACGAGCCCGCGTCGAGCGAGACGATGCGCGTCAGGCTGCGACCTCCTCCTGCTCGAGCGGCAGCTCCACCCGGAAGCACGTGCCCTGGCCGGTGTCGGAGCTGACGCCGATCGTGCCGCCGTGCGCCTCCGCGATCGCCTTCGAGATGACGAGGCCGAGACCGGTCCCCGGGATCGCCTGCTCCGTCGCGGTCGACGAGCGGAAGAAGCGCTGGAAGAGCCTGTCCTGCTCGGACTTCGGGATGCCGATTCCGGTGTCCTCGACCTCGATCACGGCGCGGCCGTCGTCCGCGAACGCGCGAACCGTCATCCTCCCGCCCGGCGGCGTGAACTTGAGCGCGTTCGAGACGAGGTTGCCGATGAGCTGTGCGAGGCGCTCGCGGTCGCCCCACACCGGCGGCACCTTGCGCACGTCGGACACGACCTCGACCTCGCGGGAGCGCGCAAGGGCGGCGACCGACTCGAGCGCCTCGCTCACGATCGCGTCGACGCGGAGGTGCGCGAACTGCAACTGCAGGCCGTTCGCGTCGAGCCGGGCGACGAAGAGCAGGTCGCCGACGAGGCGCTGCAGGCGCTCGGAGCTGCGATACACGATCGCAAGGAACCGCTTCTGCTCGTCGGTCAACGCGCCCGCCTCGCCCTCGCGGATCATCTCGAGGAAACCCATCATCGACGTGAGCGGCGTGCGCAGCTCGTGCGACACGGTCGCGACGAAGTCGTCCTTCAGCCGGTCGAGCTCGCGCTGCTCGGTCACGTCGCGCAGCGTCCAGAGCCGGCCGATGAACCCGCCGCGATCGTCGAGCACCGGGGACGTGAAGCCCTGGAACACGCGCCCGGTGACCTTGTCCTCGAACTCGTCGAACGTCGTCTCGTCGGGATTCGCGCGCAACCGCTCCATCGCCGCGCGGTACTTCTCGGGGTCCTTCACGCGATGCTCGATGGAGAGGAGGCGCTCGACGATCGCCCCGTCGTAGCTCATGCCCATCTCCTTCGTCAGGCGGACGAACGGACGGTTCTCGAGCTGCATGTTGCCCTCCGCATCCGAGAGCAGGATCCCGTCGATCGTCGAGTCGAGCACGGCGCGCAGCACGTTGGCGAGCCGCTCCAGGTCGACGTTCTGCTGCTCGAGGTCTCTGGACGTGCGCTCGAGCGAACGCGACATCTCGTTGAACGCGATCGCGAGCTCGCGCACCTCGCCCGCGCCACGCACCTCGACGTGGACGTCGTGCTCCCCTCGGGCGACGCGGCGCGTCGCAAGCGCGACCTGGCGCAGCGGCGCCACCGCCGAGCGGAGGAGCAGCGCGACGATGCCGAGAATCACGATCATTCGCACCAGCGTTCCGATCAGGCCGAGCATGATGGCGCTGCGCTCCGTGTGGTTGATGCGGTCACGCATCAGCTTTGCGTCCCCGCTGCCGCGCGCGATCA
>CAZDEX010000064.1:4370-9669 GCA_964504405.1 uncultured Gaiellales bacterium
TTGCTGGTCGCGCTGCTCCGCCCGCGTCTCGCTCGAGACCGTGTGGTAGCCGCGCACCTGGAACACGAACCCCACGACGACGAGCGCCACGACGAGGGCGGCGGCGAGGAGGATCGGGGGCGTCAGGCTCTGGCGCATGGACAGATAGTTTCAGACCGCTACTTTCAACCCGTGGCGGTCGTCATCGCATCTGCGCTCCGCAAGGAGCTTTCCGGGGACGTGCTCTTCGACGGGGTCTCGTTCAAGGTCGAACGGAAGGATCGCCTGGCGCTCGCAGGTCCAAACGGCGCGGGCAAGACGACCCTCCTCCGAGCCCTCGCGGGCGAGACGACGCTGCAGGGCGGTGAGGTCGCGCTCGAGAAGGGGACGCGGATCGCGCTGCACGACCAGCGCCCGCCCGCCCAGAGCGGCCGCCCGCTGCGCGAGTACGTGCTCGCGGGCACCGCAGACCTCGCCGCCGTGGAGGACGAGCTGCGCGCGCTCGAGGGCGCGATGTCCTCCGGGGATCACGCGCCGGCGACGCTACGCCGCTACTCGGAGGCGCAGGCCCGCCTGGAGCACGCGGGCGGGTACGACTGGCGCGACCGCGCGGCGTCGGTCGTGCGCGGGCTCGGGTTCACCGACACCGATCTCGACCGGCCGCTCTCGACCTTCTCCGGCGGCGAGCTGACACGCGCGTCCCTCGCGCGCGCGCTCGCCTCGCAGCCCGACCTGCTGCTGCTCGACGAGCCGACGAACCACCTCGACATCGAGTCGCTCGAATGGCTCGAGTCGATGCTGAAGACGCTCGACGCAGCCGTCATTCTCGTCGCGCACGACCGCTGGTTCCTCGAGGCGGTGACGACCGCCGTGCTCGAGCTCGAAGGCGGCAAGTCGGTCTACTTCCCAGGCGCGTGGCATCTCTGGCGGCGCGAGCAGGCGGCGCGCGCGATGCACCAGACGAAGCTCGCGGAGCGTCAGGCCGACCAGATCGCGCGGCTCGAGCGCTTCGTCGAGCGCTTCCGGTACAAGGCGTCCAAGGCCAAGCAGGCGCAGTCGAAGATCAAGCAGATCGAGCGCATCCAGAAGGTGCGCGTGCTCAAGCCCGACGAGCGCCGGCGCACCCTCGGCTTCGAGTTCCTGAAGCCGCCGCGCTCGGGACGCGACGTCGTCGTTGCCGAGGACATCGCGCTGCGCGCGGGCGACAAGGAGCTCCTGCACGACGCGAGCTTCGCGATCGAGCGCGGCGAGCATCTCGCGCTCGTCGGCCCGAACGGCTCGGGCAAGACGACGCTGCTCGAGACGATCCTCGGGAACCGCGACCCTGCGGCCGGCAAGCTGCGGCTCGGCCACGGCGTCGGCCCGGCGTACTTCTCGCAGCACGAGGCCGACCTCGACGAGCGCGGCTCCGTGCTCGACGCCGCGATGTCCGGCACCGGCCTCAAGCGACCGGAGGCGCAGAACCTGCTCGGACGCTTCCTCTTCTCGGGCTGGGATGAGCACGACAAGCCGGTCTCCGTGCTGTCGGGCGGCGAGCGTCGGCGGCTCGCGCTCGCGATCACCGTCGCGTCGGGCGCCAACTTCCTCGTCCTCGACGAGCCGACGAACCACCTCGACCTCGAGTCGCGCGAGGCGCTCGAAGCGGCGCTCGAAGCCTTCCCCGGAACCGTGCTGCTCGTCTCCCACGACCGCGCGCTGCTCGATGCGGTCGCGGACCGGCTGCTCGCCGTCGAGGACAAGACCGTCGTGTCGTACACCGGTGGGTGGGCGGACTACGTGCGCGCGCAGGAAACGGACGCGGCTCCGCCGCCTCCACGAAAGCCCAAGCACGAGCGGCCGGCGCGACCCGCGAAGCCCAAGCCGACCGCGCTCGAGCTCGTCGAGCGCGAGGTCGAGCGCGCCGAGGCGCGCGTCGCAGAGCTCGAGCAGAAGCTCGCCGAGGACTGGGCGGACGTCGAGCTCGTCGCGTCGCACAAGGCGGCGCGCGAGGATCTCGAAGCGCTGCTCAAGCGCTGGGAGTCGCTCTTCGAGTCGTCGAACCTCTAGAGGGGGTTCGCCGCGTCGAAGAGCGGGCGCATCCGTTCGTCGGCTGCGACCTGCGCCATCTGCTCGTCGCTCGGCGGCACGCCCGTGTCGGCCGCAGCGGCCAGCACGTGCTCGAGCAGGTTCACGTCGCTGACGGTGTTCAGGAAGATGCCGGGGCGCGCGAGCGTCCACGCGACGGCGGTCCGGATCGCACCCGGATCGGTGATCGGCTCGTACCACGGCGCCGCGTGGTGGTCTTCGCTCTGCCAGCGGCCCTTCGACAGGCTCTTGATCGTCTGCACCGCGACGCCACGCCGCTCGCACTCCGCAAGCAGCTCTTCGAAGGCGGCGCGGTACCGGTCGTCCTGCTGCTGCGCGTAGTTGTACGGCAGCAGCACCGAGTCGAACGGGAACTCCGCGAGGCTCTCGAGATGCCGCTGCGCGACGTCGAGGCCCTGCCCGGTGACGCCGATGAAGCGGACGATGCCCTCGTCGCGCGCTTCGACCGCCGCTTCGAGCGCGCCGCCGGCGCCGAGCGCCGTCTCCCACTCGTCCTTGTCGACGAGGTTGTGCAGCTGGATCAGGTCGACCTGTTCGACACCGAGGCGCTCGAGCGAGCGGCGGATCTCATCGTGCGCCGGCGCCCGCTCGCGCTTCTCGGTCTTCGTCGCGAGGAACACGTCGGCGCGGTGCTCGCGCAGCCACGGCGCGAGCCACACCTCGGCCTCGCCGTAGCTCGCCGCCGTGTCGATGTGATTCACGCCGTACCGCTCGACGAGCCCGAGCGCCTTGTCGACCTCGGCCTGCGTGATCGTCTCGTACATGAACCCGGCCGCGCCGAAGATCGTGCGCGTGCTCTCGTGACCGGTGCGGCCGAAAGCGAGCTTCTCGATCGGCATGTCTCGAGAGTAGCCTGCGACGTGCTAGATCGTCAGGGAGCGGACACTCCGCTCGTTGATCGGGTCGAGCACGAGGATCGCCTCGTCGGCCCCTGCGTCGGCGAGCGCGCGGAGATGGTCCCGCACGCGTCCTGCCGGAACGGCCTCGACGTCGCGCGGGCGCTCGCCCGCCCCGTCCACCTCGACGAGGACGCACGCGCTGCGCTCGATCTGCGCCGGGTCACGCCCGGCGCGCTCCGCGGCCTGCGAGATCTCGGCGTTGTGCGCGGCAAATCCCTCGGCCGTGTTGCCGTAGTGGGTGTACCAGCTGTTCCACGCGTCCACGTACGGGAGCGCGATCGCGAGCATGCGCGGCTTGTTCGCGCCGATCATCAGCTTCGGCCTTCGGGTGGGAGGCGGGAGGAGAACGGCGTCCTCGACGGAGTGGTAGTCGCCGTGGAACGCGACGCGCTCGCCGGCAATCAGGCGGCGCACGATCGTGAACGCTTCTTCGAAGCGTGAGACGTGATGGTCGAAGGGGAGGCCGAACGCCCGAAACTCTTCCTCGTTCCAACCGGCGCCGATCCCGAGCACAAGGCGGCCACCGCTCAGCTCGTCGACCGCGGCCGCCTGCCGCGCGAGGATGCCGGGGGGATGAAACGCGGTGCACGCCACGAGCGGGCCGAGCTCGACGCGGTCGGTGACGTCGGCGAGCCACGCGAGCGTCGTCCAGCAGTCCCACGGCCCGCGCTCCGGCCGGCCGTCGCCGCGGTAGAGGAGATGGTCGCCGACCCAGACCGAGTCGAAGCCGAGCTCTTCCGCCGCGCGCGCAATCGCGGCGAGCTCGTCGCGACGGACGACGCGCTCCACCTCGGGGAGCTGCACGCCGACCTTCATCGCCAGAAGGCTTCGAACGCCTCGAAATCGAACGGGACCGCGGTGACGTCGGCGATCTGCTCGTCGCGGATGACACAGAACAACGCTTGGTCGATGTCGAGCGTCCGGCGCTCGCGCTCACCGCGCGCGCGGTAGACGGCGACCGCACGCTCGTCGTCGGCCACGACGTACTGCAGCTCGGTTCGGTACGTGCCGCCTGAGAGAACGAGCGTCTGGCGCAGGAACTGCAAGACCGCATCGCGGCCTTCGTACTCGCCGCTCATCGCGTTCGAGCCGGGAACGCGCCACCGAATGTCATCCGCGAGCGAGCGCTCGACCACGAGTGCGTCGCGACCGAACGCTTCGAACGCGCGGCGCAGCAGCGCTTCGTTCGGATGGGTCACCGCTCGAGCGGCGCCATCGTCAGCCCGTAGCCTTCGAGCTGCGAGTGGTAGAGCTCGGCGAGCTCGCGGTGACCCGACCACACGACCGCCTGGCCGTTCGTGTGGATCGTGTTCGCGAGCGCCATGCCCTTGGCGTAGTCGACGCCGGGGACGGTCTGCGCAAGAGCGAACGCGACGCCCTCGAAGGTGTTGTGGTTGTCGTTCAGCACGATCACGCGCCACGCGCTGCCCGTGCCCGAGCCGCTCGTGCGGCGTGGGCGGACCTTCGGCGGTGTCAGGGTCTGCGTCATGACGGGTCGAGGGTATCGATCACCGCTTCGGCGATCACGCGCAATGGCCTGCCGGACACCTGACTCGCCCGACGCAGGCGATCGAAGGCGTCGGACTCCGACAGGCCCTCCTTCTCCATCAGCAGGCCCTTCGCGCGCTCGATCGCCTTGCGCGCGGCGAGCGCCTCTGCGAGCGACTCCGCCTCCTCGCGCATCGCCGAGAGCTCCTCGTGGCGGGCGCGCGCGGTGGCGATCGCGGGCACCAGGTCCTGCTCGCGGAACGGCTTGACGAGATAACCGAACACGCCGGCCTCGACCGCACGGTTGACGAGCTCTTCCTGGCCGTACGCGGTGAGCATCACGATCGGGATCGGGTCCTCGTCGAGTATGCGCTTCGCCGCTTCGATGCCGTCGAGCTTCGGCATCTTCACGTCCATGATCGCGAGCTCGGGCTTGTGCTCGCGCGCGAGCGCGACCGCCTCCTCGCCGTCACGCGCCTCGGCGACCACCTCGTGCCCCGCCCGCTCGAGCAGGTCCCGCAGGTCGAGCCGGATGATCGTTTCGTCCTCCGCGACGAGGATACGCATGCCCATAGACTCGCACGATGCTGCAGATCAACGATGAAGCCGTGGAAGCACTGCGCCAGATCGGCGACCTCCGGATTCGGGGCGTCGTGGACGACGGCGAGGTCGAGCTGGAGATCGAGGAGGCGACCGAGCCGGTCGCCGACGACCAGGTGGTCGAGCGCGACGGCGTGCGGGTGTTCCTCGACCCGGTCGCCGCGAACGCCCTCGAAGACCAGGTCCTGGGCATCCATGCCCACGACGACCACTTCCACTTCAGCTTCGACGAACAGACCCAGGACTAG
>CAZDEX010000065.1:0-9634 GCA_964504405.1 uncultured Gaiellales bacterium
CGGCGCGCGAGCTCGGGCACGACGTCGGCCGCGTTGCCGAGCAGCCCGACCGACAACGCGCGTCCTTCCGACGCGGCTGCGCGAATGCGCGTGAGCGCATCGTCGAGCGACTCCGTCGCCTCGTCCAGGTAGCGGGTCTCGAGCCGGCGCTCGATCCGCGACGGGTCGACCTCGACGCAGAGGATCGCCGCCCCCGCCATCGTGCCGGCGAGCGGCTGCGCACCGCCCATCCCGCCGAGCCCTGCGGTGAGGATCGTGCGCCCCTCGAGGGAGCTCGTGCCGAAGTGCTTCTGCGCCGCGGCAGCGAACGTCTGGTACGTGCCCTGGAGGATCCCCTGCGTGCCGATGTAGATCCACGAGCCCGCGGTCATCTGGCCGAACATCGTCAGGCCCTCGGCCTCGAGCCTGCGGAACTCGTCCCACGTCGCCCACTTCGGGACGAGCAGCGAGTTCGCGATCAGCACGCGCGGCGACTGCGGGGTCGTGCGGAACACGGCCACGGGCTTGCCGGATTGCACGAGCAGCGTCTCGTCGTCACCGAGCTCGAGGAGCGATGCGACGATCGCCTTCAGCGCCTCGTGCGAACGGGCGGCGCGGCCGCTGCCGCCGTAGACGACGAGGTCTTCCGCCCGTTCAGCCACCTCGCCGTCGAGGTTGTTCAGCAGCATGCGCAACGGCGCCTCGGTCGACCACGAGCGCGCGTTGAGGTCGACGCCCCGCGGCGCGCGGATGGACGACAGATCGCCGCAGAGCGACTCGACGAGCGCTGCACGCGACGGCGCGACCGTCACAGGGCGCGCTCCTCCCCACGCGCGCGTTCGCGAATGCGGGCGCGCCAGCGGTAGATGCTCCAGACGGACGCGACGACGTAGAACGCCACAGCGATCTCGAGAGCGTGGAGCACTCCGCCGCCCGTTGCCCATGCGACGAGCACGATCACCACTGCGAACCCCGCGTACACGAGCAGCGTGTCGCGGTACGGATGCTTCGGCGGCGGCTCCTCCGGCAGCCCCCACTGCAGCCGGCGCGGCCTGCTCATTCCAGCTCACCCACCTCGGACTCGACGGCCGCGACGAGCGAGCCGTCGCGGATCGCGTCGGCGACCCCCTCGATGTCGGCCGACAGCGGGCGGTCGTCGCGCAGCCGCTCGGACCGCGTGCGCACCAGCTCGTACGTCGCCGCGGCGCCGCGGCCGGGCTCGAGCGGCGCGAGGAACTCGACCGCCTGTGCGGCCGCGAGGAGCTCGATCGCGAGCGCGCGCTCCGAGTTCGCAACCACCTGCCACGCCTTCAGGCCCGACGCGTTGCCCATCGACACGTGATCCTCCTGTCCTGCGCTCGTGGGAATGGAGTCGACCGACGCAGGATGGCAGAGCGACTTGTTCTCCGACACGAGTGATGCGGCAACGTATTGGGGGATCATGAACCCGGAATTGAGGCCGCCGTCCGTCGTGAGGAACGCCGGCAGCCCGTCGCTCAGGTTCGGGTTGACGAGTCGCTCGACGCGGCGCTCGGAGATGTTCGCGAGCTCGGCGACGGCCATCGCCAGCGCGTCGAGCGCGAACGCCAGCGGCTGGCCGTGGAAGTTGCCCGCCGAGACGAGCATCTCGTCCTCGACGAGCACGAGCGGGTTGTCGGTCGCCGCGTTCAGCTCGGTCGAAACGGTGTAGTCGACGTAGTCGAGCAAGTCGCGTGAGGCGCCGTGCACCTGCGGCGCGCAGCGCAGCGAGTAGGCATCCTGCACCTTGTCGCACCAGCGATGGGACTCCATGATCGCCGAGCCTTCGAGCAGGCGAAGCACGTTGCGCGCCGACGCGGCCTGTCCGCGCAACGGACGGAGCGCGTGCACCTGCGGCAGGAACGAGTTGCGCGATCCCTGCAGCGCCTCGAGCGATAAGGCGCACGCGCAGTCGGCAGCGCGCGCGAGCCGGCGCGCGCGCACGAGTGCGAGCGCACCTTGCGCCGCCATGAACTGCGTCCCGTTGATCAGCGAGAGCCCTTCCTTCGCGCGCAGGCACACCGGCTCGAGCCCCGCCCGCGCCAGCGCCTCGCCGCCGTCGAGCAGCTCGCCGTCGAACCACGCCCGCCCCTCCCCGACGAGCGGAAGCGCGAGGTGCGCGAGCGGCGCGAGGTCGCCCGACGCACCGACCGACCCGCGCGCGGGAACGTACGGGAGCACACCGCGGTTCAGGCACTCGAGCAGCAGCTCGACGGTCTCGACGCGCGCACCCGAGTTGCCCTTCGCGAGCGCGTTTGCGCGCAGCAGCATCGCCGCGCGCACGACCTCCTCCGGGTACACGTCGCCGACGCCGCACGCGTGCGAGCGCAGCAGGCGCAGCTGGAGCTCCTCCGTCAGCTCCTCCGGGATCTGCTTCGACACAAACCGGCCGAAGCCGGTGTTCACGCCGTAGGTGTGCTCGTGCGCGCCGTGCGCGACCTGCTCGACGACTTGGCGCGCGGCGCGCATCTGCTCGCGCGCTGCGTCGGAGAGCTCCGCCGCCGTCTGCCTTTCGACCGCGACGGCCCACACGTCGTCGGCGGTGAGATCGTCCCCGGTCAGGGCGTACGTCGCCGTCACTCCGCCGAGTGTAGAGGTCGGGTCGGGATACTCCTGAACCGTGTCCGATCCCGTCCTCGACGTCCCGCGCGAGCTCGAAGAGGCCCCGCAACCGGCGCCTGGGGCGCTCGCCCTGCTCCGGCGGCCGGACTTCCGCAGGCTGTTCGTCGCCGTCGCCGCGAGCGAGCTCGGCGACTCGCTGCACTACATCGCGCTGATGTGGTTCGCGCTCGACATCGGAGGCCCGCTGGGCGTCGTCGCGGTTCGCCTCGGAGACAGCATTCCCGCAATCGTCTTCGGCCTGCACGGTGGCGTCGCCGCCGACCGCTGGAGCCGCAAGAGGCTGATGGTCGGCGCCGACCTGGTGCGAGGGATGGTCCTCGTCCCGGTCGCGATCGCGGGCATCGCCGGTTCGCTGCCGCTCTGGGGCCTCGTCGTCGCCGCGTTCGTCCTCGAGAGCGCGACCAGCTACCCAGCTATTTCGCGCCCGCGTACGGGGCGACGATCCCGACGCTCGTCGACCGCGAGAACGTGCAGCAGGCGAACGCGCTCGTGCAGGCGACGGTGCAGGCACTCTCGATCGGCGGCTGGGCCCTCGCCGCTGCGCTCCTCACGGTGCTGCCGGTGAGCATCTTCTTCGGCGTGAACGCCGCGTCGTTCTTCCTTTCCGCCGCACTGATCGCAGGCTTGCGGCACGGACGCGAGCACGATCCCCACGCAGAGCCGGCGCGGCTGCGCGAGGGCCTCGCGGCGCTGCGCCCGCGGCCGATGCTCGGCGCGGGCGTCGTCGCACTCGGCGTCGCGGTGACGATCACCTCCGGCTCGTGGATCGGCGGCATTCCGACCCTGATCCGGAACACGCTGCATCACGGCGCCGGCGGCTTCTCGATCGTCATGGTCGGGTACGCGCTCGGATCGATCGCGAGCGGAGTCGTCCTCGCTCGGCTCCCGATCAGGCACAAGGCGCGCGCGAGCCTGATCGCCTGGGTGATGTACCTGCCGGGCTACGGGCTCGTCGCGCTCGCGGGCTCGCTGCCGCTCGTCTTCGTCGGCTCGTTCTTCGCGGCGACGGGCCAGAGCACGTCGGTCGTGCTGCTCAACTCCGCCGCCCAGGAAGATGTGCCGGACGGCGTGCTCGGACGCGTGCTCGGCGCGATCTCGCTCACCCATCGGGGCGCGCATGCGACGGGACTGCTCTTCGTCTCGCCGCTCTTCGCGTTTGTCGCGGCCCGCGCCGTCTTCGGCGCGGCAGCCGTCGCCGTCCCGCTCGTCGGGCTGGTCGCACTCGCAATCGCTAGTCGTCGAGCAGGCGCAGCTCCAGCACCCGGGTCTGATCGAACCCCTCGATCCTGAGCACCGCCCCGGCGGCCGCGGCGGCAGCACCGGCAGGCATCAGCCCGACGAGCTCCGAGGCGACGACTTCGGCGCCGTGCGCCTTCGCCTCCTCGGTGATGCGCTCGACGATCTCGTGCAACGCCGCTGCCTCCCAGTCCTCGACGTTCATCGAGACCTGCACGAGCCCCGCGCGCGGCAGGTCGAGGCCGAGCGCGCGCACGCCGGGGAACCCTCCGCCCTTCTCACGCACGACCGCCGCGATCGCACGCGCTGCATCGAGGCCACCGCGGAGGTTGACGTTGAACGCGATCAACGGCCGGCGCGCGCCGAGGATCACGCCACCCGCGCTCGCGTGCAGCTCGTGCGGGCCGAAGTCCGGTGTGAGCTCGCCGTCATCGATGCGCCCCTGCAGGCCCGTGGGTCCGCCGCGGCGGTAGAACGCCGGTCCGCGCTCGGGCGGCGCGTAGAGGAAGACCGGCAGCCCCAACTCGTCCGCGATGCGCGCACCGATCGCAGGCGCGGCGCGACGGGCGCGCTCCCAGTCGTCGGGGCGGAGCGGGACGATCGGCACGACGTCGGCGGCGCCGACCCGTGGATGCGCGCCGTCGTGCTCGCGCAGGTCGATGCGCTCCTTCGCGACGGCGATGCCGGCGACGAGCGCGTCGGAGAGGTCGTCCTCCGAGCCGACGATCGTGAAGACCGAGCGGTTGTGGTCCTCGTCGGCGTGCACGTCGAGCAGGCGCGCGTGCGCCGCGAGGGCGGCGCCGATCGCGTCGATCGTCGCGCGGTCGCGCCCGACGCTGAAGTTGGGAACCGACTCGAGGGGCAGCACCGGCCGTACTCTAGGAGCCGGTGAAGGAGTACTACGACACCCGCGCCCCCGAGTACGACGACTGGTGGCTCGGGCGCGGCCTGTACGTGGGGCGAGAGCGGCCCGGCTGGGAGGCCGAGCTGGCGGAGCTCACGGAGCTGATCTCGTCGCTCCCGCCCGCGCGCACGCTCGACGTGGCGTGCGGCACCGGGTTCCTCACGCAGCACCTGCACGGGGACATCGTCGGCCTCGACCAGAGCGAGCGCATGCTCGAGATCGCGCAGGAGCGAGTGCCGAAAGCGACGTTCGTGCAGGGCGACGCGCTCGCGCTGCCGTTCCCGAACGAGGCGTTCGGGCGTGTCCTCACCACGTACTTCTATTGCCACCTCGAGGAGCCCGACCGCCTGCGCTTCCTCGACGAGGCCCGCCGCGTCGCCGACGAGCTCGTCGTGGTCGGCAGCCACGCCGAGGCCGGCGAAGAGAGAGCGCGCTGGGAGGAGCGCGTGCTCGAAGACGGGTCGACGTGGCAGGTCTTCAAGCGCGTCTTCGAGCCCGACGAGCTTGCGGACGAGCTCGGCGGCGAGGTGCTGCACGCCGGACGGTGGTTCGTCGTCGTCCGCGCGCCGCTGTGACGACGCGCCGGGCCACGTACCGCTCGTTCGCCTCGCTGAAGCGCGACCAGAGCGTGTGCCGAGCGTGTGTCGATGCCGGCTATCCGCTGGAGTCGATGCCGGTGATCGCGCCGGGCGAGGGTCAGCGCGCGTACATGTTCGGCCAGGCGCCCGGCATCGTCGAGGGGGAGGAGCGGCGGCCGTGGCGCGGCCGCGCGGGCAAGACGCTGCGGCGCTGGCTCGAGATGGACGAGGACGAGTTCTACGCAACGTTCTATTGCGCCTCCGTCACGCGCTGCTATCCCGGCCGCCCCGCGTCGGGTCGCGGCGACCGCACACCGGGGCTCGAGGAGCAGCGGTTATGCGAGTTCTGGCGCGACCAGGAGCTGCGCCTGCTCGAGCCGAGGCTGATCGTCACCGTCGGCGGGCTCGCGGCACGCCGGCTGCTCGACGTGCGCAGCGTGAGCGAGTGCGTCGGGCTCCGCTACGAGCTCGGTGCCGCCACCGTGATTCCGCTGCCGCACCCGTCGGGCGCAAGCAGCTGGCTGAACGTGCCCGTGAACCGCCTGCGGGTCAGCGCCGCCCTCGAGCTCGTGCACGCGGAGCTGGCCCGCCTCTGATGGCCCGTCCGCGTTCGGTCGACGCAGTCCGATTCAGCCCTCGTGCGGCGGCGACGTCGTGATCAGTTCGGTCCACGGGCCGGCTGGGACATTCCCGGCATCGACGAACCGCCAGGACACCTTGTCGGTATCGCCGTCCAAGTCCTTGAAGCCGAGACAGCCATTCAGCGCCGGCGACACGTCGAGCCCGGCGTTGTTGGCAAGCTTCGATCTCGGACGGGCATCCGTCGTGCCGAACACGTAGCCGACGTCGTCGTACGCGAACGGGCCGGCGTCTTCGATCTGGCCGTAGCAGGTGCGGCCGTTGGGGCCGGTGATCGCAACCCAGTGGTTCTTCATGTAGCTGAACCCTCGATCCTTGCAGTCGGATGCCGGGTACCGGCCCGCCCACGGAATCACCCGGCAGCGGCGGTTGTACGCCTTCGCGTTGTTGAGGTCGTCGTACGGCAGGTCGAGATAGAAGGGGTTCTCGGCCGGATGCACGGACGCGCTTGTAGGGAAGTAGGAGTTCGCCGCGGTGCGCGCTTCCGTCTTGCACCTGAACTGTCGTCCGCTTCCGGACGGCTGACCGTCACAGCCGCCGAACGCCGAGCCGGCGCAGTCGGTGCCTTTCGCGGACTTGCCGATGTCGGCACCTCCCGACCAATGAAGTGCCCAGTCGGTGTCGTACGTCGAGCAGACCTGCGATCCGTCGGCCGCGTTCGCCTCGAACACCTCGCCGACCCAGAACGTCGTCGCGACGATGGCGGTGTGCACCGGCGTGCGAGACGCGCCCGCCGTCGTGGCCCGGGTCGACGTGTGCTCCCCGCTCGCCGCGAACGCGGTCGAGAAGGCGGCGCCGCTGACGGCGGCGGCGAGCAACAGCAGGATGGCGAGGTTGGAGAAGCGGCGCATCAGGTTTTCGGCCTACGTTGCAAGATGCTAGCGAGGCCCGGCAGCGGAAACGGCGGCGGTACCCTCAGACGCTGATGTCGGAGGCTCCCCAGACGCCGCGCTATCGCACGACCTTCGTGCGGCTGCTCGGATTCCTCCGCCCCTACACGTGGTCGATGATCGTCTCGATCGTTCTCGCGATCGGCTCTGACCTCGCCGTCCTCGTCGCGACGTTCCTGACGGGCTCGGTCGCGGCGGCGCTCGTGCACCACCAGCGCAACGAGCTGCCGTGGCTCGTCGGCGCGATCCTCGCGCTCGGCATCGCACGCGCGGCGATGATGGCCGGCCGCCGCCTGATCGCCGGCCGGCAGGCGCTCGCGGTGGAGATGGACATGCGCAAGGACGTGTACGCGAAGCTTGTCCGGCTCTCGTTCGGCTTCTACGACCGCCACCAAACCGGGCAGCTGATGAGCCGCGCGACCGTCGACCTGCAGGGCGTGCGCTTCTTCCTCGGGTACGGCCTCATCTTCTTCTTCCAGCACATCTTCATCGTGCTCGGCGTGGGCGTCGTCGTCTTCCTCATCTCCTGGAAGCTCGCGCTGATCGCGCTCGCGATCGGACCCGCGCTCGTCGTGGTCGCCTACCGCTACAGCCACGTCGCGCACCCACTGCTCCGCGACGTGCAGCAGAAGATGGCGGACGTCGCGACGGTCGCCGAGGAGAACATCGTCGGCGTGCACGTCGTGAAGTCGTTCGCGCAGGAGGCGAGCGAGCAGCAGAAGTTCGAGCGGCGCAGCCAGGAGGTGTTCGAGCTGAGCGTGAAGGCGAACCGCCAGCGCGCGTTCTACCTCCCGCTCCTCGGCTTCCTGCCGCTGCTCGGCCAGGCCGCGGCGCTGCTCGTCGGTGGACGCATGGTCGTGCACGGCTCGCTCTCGATCGCTTCGTTCGTGCGCTTCAACCTCTACCTCGCGATGCTGGTGATGCCGCTGCGCGCGCTCGGCATGTGGATCGGCCAGGCACAGCGCGCGACGGCGGCGGGCGAGCGCATCTTCCAGGTGATCGACGAGCCGGAGGAGATCCGCGACGCATCGGACGCAAAGGAGCTGCCGCCCGGGCCGGGACGGATCTCGTTCGCAGGCGTCACGTTCGGCTACGACCCCGAGCGTCCGGTGCTGCAGGACATCGACCTCGAGCTCGAGCCCGGGCGCGTCGTCGCACTGATCGGGCACACCGGGTCGGGCAAGACCTCGCTGGCGGCGCTCGTGCCCCGGTTCTACGACGTGCAGTCCGGCTCGGTCTCCGTCGACGGGCACGACGTGCGCAGCGTGACGCTCGCCTCGCTGCGCCGCGAGATCGGCGTGATCGCGCAGGACCCATTCCTCTTCTCCGCGACCGTCCGCGAGAACATCGCGTTCGGCCGACCCGACGCGACGGCCGACGACGTCGAGCGCGCGGCGCGGCTCGCGCAGGCGCACGACTTCATCGCCGCGTTGCCGGAGGGCTACGACACGGTGATCGGCGAGCGCGGCATCACGCTCTCCGGCGGCCAGCGCCAGCGGGTCGCAATCGCACGCGCGCTCCTGATCGACCCACGCCTTTTGATCCTCGACGACGCCACCGCCTCCGTCGACGCGACGACCGAGTCGAAGATCCGCGACGGCTTGCGCGAGGCGATGCGCAACCGGACGACGATCATCATCGCGCACCGCCTCTCGACGATCGCGCTCGCCGACGAGATCGTCGTGCTCGACGACGGGCGCATCGTCGCGCGCGGACGGCACGACGACCTCGTGGAGACGAACGGCGTGTACCACGAGATCTACGAGCACGGCCTGCTCGAGGGGCTCGTCTCGGAAGAGGTCGCGTAGTGCGCGTGCACCAGCCGGGCGGCCACCTGATGCGCGGCGGACGGGCCGAGGTCGACGACTGGTCGTGGGCGCAGACGAAGCGCCGCCTGCGCGCGCTCTACCGGCTCGCGCGGCCGTACAAGGCCCGCATCGCGGTCGCGGTCGTCTCCCTCCTCGGCGCGACCGCGGTCGCGCTCGCCCCGCCCTACCTCGTCGGCCGCTCGATCGACGAGGTACGCCACGGCGGCACCGACAAGCTGGGCTGGTTCGTGACCGCGTTCGTCGCCGCCGGGGCGCTCGGGGTCGCGTTCACCTACGCACAGACCTACTTCACCGGCTGGACCGGCGAGCGGATGCTCGCCGACCTGCGCAACAACCTCTTCCGCCATCTGCAGCGGCTGTCGCTCGGCTTCTACGAGCGCAACCGCGCGGGCGTGATCATCAGCCGGCTGACGAATGACGTCGAGGCACTCGACCAGCTCGTGACCGACGGGGTGACCTCGCTCGTGCAGAACACGCTCCTCCTCTTCGGCACCGCGATCGTCCTCTTCCTCCTCGACTGGCGGCTCGCCCTCGCGTCACTCACGGTGATGCCTGCGATGGCGCTCGCAACCGCGATCTTCCGCAAGCGCTCGGGCCGTGCGTACCGCGGCGTGCGCGAGACGCTCGGCGCCGTCACTGCGACGCTCGCGGAGGACATCGCCGGCATGCGCGTGCTGCAGTCGTACACGCGCGAGCCGGCGGCGCAGGAGAACTTCCACGCGGTCACCGACCGTTACCGCGCCTCGAACATGCAGACGGTGGTCCTGAACGGGCTGTACTTCCCGTTCGTCGACTTCCTCTCCTCCGCCGCGACGGCGGTCGTGCTCGGCTACGGCGGCTACCTCGCGTTCCACGGCGAGGTGACGATCGGGACGCTCGTCGCGTTCCTCGGCTACCTCACGAACTTCTTCGACCCGGTTCAGCAGCTGTCGCAGCTCT
>CAZDEX010000066.1:0-9630 GCA_964504405.1 uncultured Gaiellales bacterium
GACGCTCCGCAGGACGAGGCCGGCCGGGATCACCTCCGTTTCGCCCGTCGGCCGGGCGACGATGCGGCCCCCCTCCTCGATGAGCTCGTTGTGCACGATCTCGATCCCCTCGACGCGCTCCTCGCCGAGGATCCGCACCGGCGAGACCCTGAAGCGAAGGACGATTCGGCGGGCCTTGCCCTCCGGCTCACGGGCGGCGTACTCCTGGAGCAGCTCGACGTTGCGCCGGGCGCGCTCGCGGTCGTGCTCGAGCTCCGCCGCGCTCGCAGGGTCGAGGACGAGGTCGGCCGGATCGACCACCGGCTCGGCGCCCGCGAGCTCGCCGAGCTCCTTCAGCTCGGGCGGCGTGAAGGCTGCCTGCACGGGACCGCGGCGCCCGAGCATCACGATCTCCCGCACGCCCCCCGCGTTGATCGCGTCGGTCGCCTCCTCCGTCGTGTCGGTCGGCGCGAGCTCCTCGGGGGTCAGCGCAAGAATGCGCGCGCAGTCGATCGCGACGTTCCCGTTCCCCACGACTACGACCCGTTCGTTGCCGAGGTCGAACTCCAGGTCCTGGAAGTCGGGGTGGCCGTTGTACCAGGCGACGAATTCCGTCGCCGCGTACGAGCCGGGGAGGTCCTCGCCCGGGATCCCGAGCCGCCGATCGGTCTGGGCGCCGACCGTGTAGATGACGGCGTCGTAGAGCTCGAGGAGCTCGTCGTGGGCGACGGACGAGCCCACCTCGACGTTGCCGAAGAACCGAAAGCCCTCGCGGGCGGCGGTCTTCTCGAAGGCCCTCGAGACCGCCTTGATGGTCTCGTGGTCGGGCGCGACGCCGAGCCGCACGAGCCCCCAGGGCGTCGGCAGGCGGTCGATCACGTCGACCTCGACCTTCCGGTCCTCGCTCTTCAGCAGCGCGTCGGCTGCATAGAAGCCGGCCGGCCCGGAGCCGACGATGGCGACGCGCAAGGTCATCCCCGCGATCGTAGTTTGCGCGCCGCGCGGGTCGGTACGTACCAGCTATGGCAGATCCCGTACCCGTCGGCAGCGACGTCTCCGCCGGCACCTACCAGTGCACGAACTGCGGCTACGAGCTCTCGGTGCAGAGCGTGCAGTCGCTCCCGCCCTGCCCGAAGTGCGAGGGCCCGTACGGCTGGAAGACGATCACCGGCGGGGATTCCGCCGAGGATCCGTACCCCGAGTCGTAGCGCTCCGTAGCTGCGGCTTCGCTCAGTGCGCGTGGCCGCAGCCGGTGCCGCAGCCCGCGGACGCGTCGGGCGCTTCGCCCTCTTCGACCTGGAAGCTGTGGCCGCACCCGCACGCGGTGGAGACGTTCGGGTTGTCGATCTTGAACCCGGACTCCTGGAGGCCCTCGAGGAAGTCGATCGTCGAGCCCTGGAGGTACGGCGCGCTGAACGGATCGACGACGACCTTCACGCCGTGGAACTCGAGCTCGTGGTCGCCCGCCTGGGCGCCGCGGTCGAAGCCGAGCGCGTACTCGAACCCGCTGCAGCCCCCGCCCTGGACGGCGATGCGCAGCACCTCGGCCTCGCCGGCCGGCTCCTCCGCCATCAGGCCGCTGACCTTCTCGGCGGCACGCGCGGTGAGGGTGACGACGGTGGTCTCCGACTGCTCGACGGTTGCCATGTTCCGAGTGTACCCGAGAGGGTCGCCGACGGAACCCGGCGCGCCCGGTTTGTGACAGCTGCAACGCCGATCACTACACGGCTCGCAGCGACGTTCGTGCTGCTAGCCTCGGCGCCGGTTGTAGCGGAGGAGGCAGGGTGTTCAACGACTGGTTGCCGTTCGCGATCTACGGGCTGTTCGCCCTCGCGATCCCGGCAACGATGATGGCGGGGAGCTTCCTGCTCGCGCAGCGCCCGCACCGGCGCGTCCGCGCCCGCACCATCCCGTTCGAGTCCGGCGTCTCCCAGGGCCCGCCGAAGCGGCAGCGCTTCACCGTCAGCTTCTACCTGACGGCGATGCTCTTCATCCTCTTCGACATCGAGATCGTCTTCCTCTATCCGCTCGCGGTGATCCTCCACCAGCTGGCCTGGTTCGGCTTCTTCGAGTTCCTGACCTTCCTGATCATCCTGTTCGTCGCCTACGTCTACATCTGGCGCAAGGGAGCGCTCGAGTGGCGGTAGACCGGCGCCTCCGCGACCTCGGTATGAAGTCGGAGCGGCTGCTCTGGCCGACCAAGGGGCCCGGGAAGTTCGAGGACGAGGTCGCGAACCTCGAGCAGCGCGTCGGCCTGACGACGCTGGCGAAGGCGGTCGCCTGGGCGCAGACGAACTCGATGTGGCCCGACACCTTCGGACTCGCGTGCTGCGCGATCGAGATGATGTCGATCGTCTCCGCGCGCTACGACATCGCGCGCTTCGGGATGGAGCCGTTCCGCGGCTCGCCCCGCCAGGCCGACCTGCTGATCGTCTCGGGCCGCGTCTCCCACAAGATGGCGGCGCCGCTGCGGCAGATCTACGACCAGATGCTCGAGCCGAAGTGGGTGATCGCGATGGGCGCCTGCGCATCATCCGGCGGCATGTTCAACAACTACGCGATCGTGCAGTCCGTCGACAAGATCGTTCCCGTCGACATCTACGTGCCGGGCTGCCCGCCGCGGCCCGAGCAGCTCGTCGAGGGGATCATCCGCCTGCACGAGGCGGTGAAGGCCGGCGTTCCGCCCGCGTACTCGATCCGGAGCGTCGCGTCGTGAACACGGTCGAGCGCCACGGCGAGACGACCATCGTCGTCGAGCCCTCCGAGCTGATCGAGACCGCGACGCGCCTGCGCGACGAGGAGGGGTTCGACTTCCTCTCCGACATCACCGCCGTCGACTACCTCGGCTGGGGTGGGCGCGGCGTGTCGGGCTACATCGGAACGCCTGACGGCCGCGACATCAACTCGCCGATGACGCAGGGCTTCCAGGTCCTGCCGGAGCCGAAGCCGAAGCGCTTCGCCGTCAACTACCACCTGCTTGCGATCTCCGACGACCCGCGGCGCGTGCGCCTGCAGACGTGGGTCGACGAGGGCGAATCGGTGCCGAGCGTGATCTACGTCTGGCCGACCGCCGACTGGCACGAGCGCGAGCAGTACGACCTGATGGGCATCGACTTCGAGGGGCACCCGAACCTGCAGCGCATCCTGCTCGACGACGACTGGGAAGGGCACCCGCTGCGCAAGGACTATCCCATCGGCGGCGAACCGGTCCGCTTCTCGGGAGAGGAATGACGGCGACTGCACCCAAGCGGGCCGGCTCTCCGATCTACGAGGGCTCGCGCATCCCGCATCCGGTCCCGACCGTGCTGAAGACGTCGCCGGAGCTCGAGGCGACCGGCGACATCCTCACGATCAACTTCGGCCCGAACCACCCGTCGACGCACGGCGTGCTCCGCCTCGTCGTCGACCTCTACGGCGAGGACGTGACGGGCCTTGCGGCGGTGATCGGCTACCTCCACACCGGCTTCGAGAAGAACATGGAGGCGAAGACGTGGTGGAAGGCGATCCCGTACGCGCCGCGCATGGACTACGTCTCGTTCCAGAACAACGAGTACGTGTACGTCGGCGCGGTCGAGAAGCTGCTCGACCTGGAGATCCCGCCAAAGGCTGTCTGGATGCGCACGGCGCTGCTCGAGCTGAACCGCATCCACTCGCACCTGGTCTGGCTCGGCACGTCCGCGCTCGAGCTCGGCGCGATCTCGATGTTCTGGTACGCGTTCCGCGAGCGCGAGATGATCCTCGACCTCTTCGAGCTCGTCACCGGCTATCGCATGCACACCCGCTACTTCCAGGTGGGCGGCCTCGCCGAGGACATCCCGCGCGGCTTCTACCCCGAAGCGCGCCGCTTCTGCGAGTGGATGCCGAAGGCGGTCGACGACTACGAGACGCTGCTCACGCGCAACAAGATCTGGCTCGAGCGCACGGAAGGCATCGGCCTGCTCTCGCGCGAGGACGCGATCGCGCTCGGGCAGTCGGGGCCCGTGCTGCGCGCGTCCGGTGTCGACTGGGACATCCGCCGCAAGGAGCCGTACCTCGCCTACCACCAGATCGACTTCCGCGTCCCGGTGTTCCAGACCGGCGACGTGTACGCACGCTACCTCGTGCACATGGCCGAGATGCGCGAGTCGGTGCGCATCGTCGAGCAGTGTCTCAACCGGCTCGAGCGCATGGAGGGCGAACCGTGGATCGCCGACGACCGCAAGGTCGTGCTGCCGCCGCGCGAAGAGCTGCACACGTCGATGGAGTCGCTCATCCACCACTTCAAGATCGTCACCGAGGGCTTCCGCGTCCCCGAGGGCGAGGTCTACTTCGCGATCGAGTCGCCGCGCGGCGAGCTCGGTTGTTACATCTGCTCCGACGGCGGCCCGCGTCCGTGGCGCGTGAAGTTCCGCGCGCCCTCGTTCGTCGCCCTGGAGGCGACCGCGACGTGCATGAGCGACGCGCTGATCGCGGACATGATCGCGATCGTCGGATCGCTCGACACGGTCATGGGAGAGGTCGACCGGTGAGCTCGCTGTACGAGGAGATCCAGGAGATCCGCGCGATCTACCCGGAGGACGCGGAGAGCGCGGTGCTGCCCGCGCTCCGTCTCGCGCAGCGCGAGCACGGCTGGCTCTCGCCGGAGACGATCCGCGAGGTCGCGGACGCGCTCGAGACGACGCCGGCGTACGTGCACTCGATCGCGTCCTTCTACGACCAGTTCCATCTCGCGCCGGTCGGTGAGCACCTCGTCGAGGTGTGCACCAACGTCTCGTGCGCGGTGGTCGGCGCGCAGCAGGTGCTCGAGGCGTTCGAGAGCGGCCTCGGCTGCCGCGCGGGCGAGACGAGCGCGGACGGAAAGGTCACGCTGCGCGCGGTCGAGTGCCTCGGCGGCTGCGGCTGGGCGACGATCGTCGCCGTCGACGACCACTACCGCACGCACGTGAAGGCAGACGACGTGCCGGGGATCGTGCAGGAGCTGAGCGGTGGCGCCTGAGATCGTCCTGAAGGATGCGACGACGAGCCTCGCCGAGTACGAGGCGGCGGGCGGCTACACCGCGCTCGCGAAGGCGCGCTCAATGACGCCGCAGGCGGTGACCGACGAGCTGATCGCGTCGGAGCTGCGCGGGCGCGGCGGCGCCTTCTTCCCGACCGGCCGCAAGTGGTCGTTCGTCCCGTCGAAGGACCAGATCCCGAAGCCGCACTACCTCGTCGTCAACGCGGACGAGTCGGAGCCCGGGAGCTTCAAGGACAACGAGATCCTCTCGCGCGTTCCACACCGCTTCGTCGAGGGCTGTCTGATCACGGCGCACGCGATCGACTCGAGGAACGTCTTCGTCTACATCCGCGGCGAGTACGAGGGGCCGTACGAGATCCTCGTCGCCGCGCTCGAAGAGCTGAAGGGCCGCCCCGAGATCCGCGGCGACGTGACGATCGTCGTGCACCGCGGCGCCGGCGCCTACATCTGCGGTGAGGAGACGGCGCTGCTCGAGTCGCTCGAGGGCAAGCGCGGCCAGCCGCGCTCGAAGCCGCCGTTCCCCGCAATCTCCGGCCTGTACGCGTCGCCGACCGTCGTGAACAACGTCGAGACGATCGCGACCGTCGCGCCGATCATCACCATGGGCGCCGCCGAGTACGTGAAGCTCGGCGTCCCGAACACGCGCGGCACGCGCGTCGTGTCGCTCTCCGGGAACGTCGTGAACGGCGGCAACTACGAGATCGTCCCGGGCATGACGATCAAAGCGATCATCGACGAGCTCGGCGGCGGCATCGCCGGCGGCCGTGAGCTGAAGGCCGTCGTGCCGGGCGGCTCGTCGACGGTGATCCTCACGAAGGACGAAATCGACGTCGGCTACGACTTCGACTCGCTGGGTGCAAAGGGCACCGCGATGGGCTCTGCCGGGATCGTCGTGCTCGACGACCGCTGCTGCATCGTGCAGCTCGGCATCCGCTGGTCGGAGTTCTACGAGCACGAGTCGTGCGGCAAGTGCACGCCGTGCCGCGAAGGCACGCGCTGGCTGACGGCGATCCTGCGCAAGCTCGAAGACGGCCGCGCGACGCAGGCCGACCTCGATCTGCTGCTCGACGTGTGCGACCGGATCAACGGCAAGTGCCTGTGCCCGCTCGGAGACTCCGACGCGATCATCATCGCGAGCTACGTCGCGAAGTTCCGCGACGAGTTCCAGGCGCACATCGACGAGGGCGGCTGCCCGTTCGGCGGCGAGTCCTCGCTCGACGGCATCCTCGCGCCGATCCAGATGCACACGCACTCGCCCGTCGCCGAGGTGCCCGCATGAGCAGCCCCGAGCTCGTCAAGGTCACGATCGACGAGCGCACCGTCGAGGTGCCGAAGGGCACCGGGATGGTCGAGACCGCGGCCGCCGCAGGCATCGAGATCCCCGTCTTCTGTTACGAGCCGCGGCTCGGGGCACCTGTCGGCGCCTGCCGCATGTGCCTCGTCGAGGTCGAGGGCATGCCGAAGCTGCAGGCCGGCTGCACGCTCACCGCGCAGGACGGGATGGTCGTGAAGACCGCCCGCACCTCGACGCAGGCGGCGGAGGGCCAGAACTCGACGCTCGAGTTCATCCTCGTCAACCACCCGCTCGACTGCCCCGTCTGCGACAAGGGCGGCGAGTGCCCGCTGCAGGACCTGACGTTCCGCTACGGCCCCGGCAACACGCGCATGACGTTCCCGAAGCGGACGTTCGAGAAGCCGATCCCGATCTCTCCGCTGATCGCGCTCGACCGCGAACGCTGCATCCTCTGTTACCGCTGCACGCGCTTCAGCGAGAACGTCGCCGAAGACGGGCAGCTCGTCGCGATCAACCGCGGCGCGCAGTCGGTGATCGCAACGTTCGAGGACGAGCCGTACAAGGGCCACTTCTCCGGCAACGTGACCGAGCTGTGCCCGGTGGGCGCGCTTACGTCCACGCAGTACCGCTTCGAGGCGCGACCCTGGGAGATCCAGAACGTGCCGACTGTGTGCGGCCTCTGCCCCGTCGGCTGCAACATCAGCGCGACGACGCGCGAAGGAAAGGTCAAGCGTGTGCTCTCGCGCAACCATCCCGAGGTCGACGAGGGCTGGCTGTGCGACAAGGGCCGCTTCGCCTTCGACCACCTGCACGCGCGCGACCGCATCACTGCGCCGCTCCGCAAGGCCGGCCCGCGCCGCTTCGAGCAGCTGACGTGGGACGACGCGCTCGACGCCGTCGAGGCTGCGCTGCGCGCCGGCGGCGAGTCGACCGTGACTGCGCTCTCCGGCGCCGAGTCCGTCGAGGAGGCCTACGGCCTCGCGAAGCTGCTCCGCCAGGGCCTCGGTGCGAACGGCGCCGTGCTGCCCGAGGACGTCCCCGACAACCTCGACGCCTTCCGCGCGCCGCTCTCGGCGCTGCGCAGCGCGAAGACGATCGCGGTCGTCTCCGACACGCCCGTCGTCGAGCGCGCGCCGGTCGTCGACCTCTGGCTCAAGGCCGCGCGTCGCGCCGGCGCGAAGATCTCGTACGGCCGTCCCGACGGCGCGGTCGACGCGCTCGTGACCGACGATCCCGAGCTCGCGGCCGGCCTGCAGGCGGGGAATGTCTACTTCCTCCCGCTGACGCCGAACGGCCGCGGCGTCGTCGACGCCTGGAGCGCCGCGGGTGACGGCGACGCGGCCGACACCAAGCCGCGCGTTGTCGTGGTCTCCGGCGACGAGGCCGCGCTCGACCCGGGCGTGCGCGCGATGGCGGCCGAGGCAGACACGGTGATCGGGATCGGCATGTTCGAGGACAGCTTCCGCGGCATCGCCGACCTCGTCCTCCCGGGCACGAGCTACCTCGAGCGCGACGGCACGACGATCAATCTCGAGGGCCGGCTGCAGCGCCAGCGCCGCGCCGTCCTCGCACCGGTGCCCGACGTGCTCGCGTGGCTCGCGAAGCTCGGCGCGCGCTTCGACGTCGAGATCTCCCCGTATGCGGCGATCGTCTTCGACGAGGTCGCGGCGAAGTGCTTCGGCGGGATCACCTACGGCGACGTCGGAGAGCAGGCAGCGCTTCCGCCGCGCGCGGAGCGCAAAACTCCTGAACCTGGTTCGCGCAGCGAACCAGGTTCAAGCGTTACCGGCTTGCGGCTCGTCGCCTACAAGCCGCTCTTCAGCGGCCCCGCGGTCGAGCGCACGCCCGAGCTGCAGTTCCAGCGCCCGAACGGCGAGATCCAGATCCACGCCGACGACGCGCGTGCACGCGGCATCCGCAACGGCCAGACCGTCACGGTCTCGTCGAACGGGACGTCACTCGAGCTGAAGGCGCGCCTGATGCGCAACCTCGCGCGCGGCACCGTCCGCGTCGCCGACGGTCAACAGGGCGAGCTGCACGCAAACGTCGAGGTGAAGGCGTAGTGCACGAAGCCTGGTGGATCACCCTCCCGAAGGCGTTCCTCGTGATCAACGTCGTGATGCTGTTCTTCGCGTTCACGACGTGGCTCGAGCGCAAGCTCCTCGGCCGCATGCAGCTGCGCTACGGCCCGAACCGTGCGGGCCCCAAGGGCCTGCTCGTGCCGATCGCCGACTTGCTGAAGCTGATCCGCAAGGAGGCGTTCGCGCCGATGGCGGCCAAGGAGCCGCTGTACATCATCGCGCCCGTCCTCTCGATGGCGACCGCCCTCTGGGCGTTCAGCGTGCTGCCGTTCGGCGCGGGCTGGACCGTGTGGGGCCACCGCATCACCGGCAGCGTCGTCAACGTGCCGATCTCGCTGATCCTGATCTTCGCGCTCGCCTCGATCGGCATCTACGGCTTCATCGTCGGCGGCTGGGCGTCGGAGTCGAAGTTCGCGCTCCTCGGCTCGATGCGCACGTGCGCGCAGCTCGTGTCGTACGAGGTGTCGCTCGCGCTGAGCGTGCTCGGCGTCGTGATCATGGGGCAGTCGCTGAACCTGCAGGACATCGTGAACAAGCAGCAGGCGACGGTGTGGTTCTTCATTCCGCAGTTCGTCGGGCTGATCGTCTTCATGCTGGGCGCGATCGCCGAGACCTCACGGCCGCCGTTCGACCTGACCGAGGACGACACGGAGCTCGTCGCGGGGTATCACACCGAGTACTCCGGCATGCGCTGGGGCCTCTTCCAGGCGGCCGAGTACGTGAACATGCTCACGCTCTCGGGCCTCGTCGTCACGCTCTTCTTCGGCGGCTACCACTTCCCGTGGGTGCACTCGCTCGACCAGTTCGGGCCGGTCTGGTTCGTGCTGAAGCTCTTCTTCTTCGTCTCGTTCTTCATCTGGCTGCGCGCGACGCAACCGCGCCTGCGCTACGACCAGCTGATGCGGTTCGGGTGGAAGGTCCTGCTGCCGGTCGCTACCGTCAACGCGCTCGTGACCGCCTTCCTCGTCGTGCTGATCAAGTAATGGCCGTCGTCCCGAACACGCTGAAGGGCTTCGGCGTCACGCTGAAGCAGGTCTTCAAGAAGCCGATCACGCAGCAATACCCGGAGTACAAGCGCCCGGTGTACCCGCGCTACCGCGGGCGCCACCGGCTGAACCGGCACGAGAACGGCCTCGAGAAGTGCGTCGGCTGCTCGCTGTGCGCGGCCGCGTGCCCGGCCGACTGCATCCGCGTCGTGCCGGCGGAGAACACGCCGGACAACCGCGTCTCCGCGGGCGAGCGCTACGCGCGCATCTACGAGATCAACATGTCGCGCTGCA
>CAZDEX010000067.1:0-9549 GCA_964504405.1 uncultured Gaiellales bacterium
AATCGCTCTACGAGATCTCCGCCTTCCTCGAGCTGAAGACGGTCTGGCACCCGATCGGGACATGACCGTAGGCTTGACGGAGGCCATCGAAGAGCGCAGGTGCCGGCTTTGCCGGCGCCGGAGCGGAGCATGAGCGCGTTCAACGACCTCAGCGAGATGTCGCCGCTCCAGGTGTGGCCCGGGCTGATCGCGCGCTCGCTCACGGGTGCGGAGGCGACGCTCGCGCAGATCGAGCTCGATCCGGACATCGACGTGCCGGAGCACGAGCATGTGAACGAGCAGATCGGGATCCTGACCCGCGGCTCGCTGACGTTCCGGATCGGCGACGAGGCGCGGGAGCTCCAGCCGGGCGGGACCTGGGTGATCCCGGCCCACGTGCCGCACTCCGTCACGGCAGGCCCGGACGGGGCGTCGCTGATCGAGGTGTTCGTGCCGCGTCGCGACGATTGGGCCGACCGCGAGATTCTCGCGCCGCGCGCCCCAAAGCTCGCGTAGCGCGTTACGCTGGTCACGCAGGTGCCCGGGTCACGTCGCTTCAGCCAACGCATCTCCGAGGGGGATGGGATCGCGATCATCGCGCGCGTCGAGGACGCGGGTGCGGCGCGAGACGCCGAGCGACAGGGCGCGAAGGCGGTCGCCGTCGCGAGCAGCATCGACGGGATCCGTGAGGCGACGACGCTGCCGCTCCTCTGGGTCGGCCGCGGCGATCCGGCCGACGCCGACGCGATCGCGATCCGGCCGGAGGACGACACGCACGACCGGCTCGAGACGGTCGTCGACGTCCGCGACGACGAGGAGCTGGAGCTCGCGCTGGAGCGCCTCGACCCCGAGATCTTCCTGCTCTGCTCGCGTGAGATCGACGAGGACTCCGATCCACTCGACGCCGTCCTCGAGCTGCTGCCCGACGTGCCCGCGGGCAAGCTTGCGATCGCCGAGGTGGACGTCGACTCGCGCGACGAGGTGCTCGCGCTCGAGCGCGCCGGGATCGACGCCGTGCTCGTCTCGCGCGCCCAGGTCGCCGACCTCGTCGGGCACCAGCCGCTCGACGTGTAGCTGGCTACCATGCCTTCGGTGAGAGGGCTCCTCACGATTTCCCTGCTCCTGGGGATGTGCGCGCTGCTGTTGTCGGGCTGTGGTGAGGCGAAGAAGGCCTCTGCAGAGACCGCCGCGGCGCCCAAGCCGACGTGCCCGAACCGCGCTGCGTGGCAGAAGCTCGCGAACACGATCAAGGCGCCGGTCTACTGCCCGACCTGGTTGCCCGACCCGCTCGTCGGCAACCCGACGGGCAAGTGGAACAACGGGAACTACGTCGACAAGAACCGCAGCTATCTCGAGAGCTTCGTCTGGCAGGAGACCGGGCCGGGGATCGGCGGCGGTGAGCTGCACGTCGTGCTCGGCGGCTACCCGGGGCGCACCGTGATCCCGACCTGTCGCACCGGCGGAAGCGACAGCAGGAACGTGCCCTGCTTCGACGGGAAGGCGGGGACCGTGACCGAGAACGGCATCACCGCCACGCTCTACAACGGCCCGAACCAGGACATGAACGCGTGGCACGCGCTCCTTCTGTGGCGCCGCGGCGGCAACATGTACACACTGTCGGAGCACGTCGCGCCGCCGCTGACGTACAACCACGTCGTCCGGTACCTGCGGCACGAGCTGCGCTCGCTCGTGCTGATCAAGCCTAGGTGATGAGTCGCTTTACGCGCAGGGATGCGCTCGTCGGCGCCGCCGGAGCGGTCGTCGGCGCAGGGGGCATCTACGAGCTCGTCGATCAGCTCGCCGGGTCGTCGCCGACGCGCCCGGTCGGCACGCACAGGCCCGAGCAGCACCTGCTCGACGGTGTGCGCGTCGTCAACTCGAACGACGTCGAGGTGCTCGTACCGCCGCTGCACCACGAGGTGATCACCGCACGCGTCACCGCCGATCGCGGCAACGTGCGCGGCGCGCAGTCCGAGCTCGCCCACGTGCTCGACGGGCTGAACGACGACTACGAGCCGACACCCGCGGGGCTTGGCGTGACGGTGGCGTGGGGGCTGCCGTACTTCAACCGGCTCGTCCCCGACCAGCTGCAGCGCTATCTCCCCCACGACCGTCGCGCCGGCAAGCCCGTGCTCTTCGACGCCGAGCGCTTCCAGAGCGATCCGGGCGATACGAAGCTCGAGTCGAACGAGGTCGCGATCCTGCTGCGCTCGGACGTGCGCGCGCACATCGACGACGCCGAGAAGCGGCTGCGCGACTCGAAGCTCTTCGCGTTCACGTCGATCCGCCGCGGCTTCGCGGGCGGCGGCTTCGACGGCAAGCAGTCCCTGCCCAAGCAGCTCGCGGTCGCCGCGCAGATCCCCGGTGCAGACCTGATCCCCGACACGTCGGAGCTCTTCCTCGGCTTCACCTCGACGCAGAAGGCGGGGATGGGGCCCGGCACGATTTCGAACCTCGAGACGCTCGGCTACGTCGACTTCCGCGGCAGCGACTACTTCCACAACGGCACGCACATGCACCTGTCGCACATCCACGAGGATGTGGAGGCGTGGTACCTCAACTTCGACTTCGACGAGCGCGTCTCGACGGCGTTCCGCCCGAACCTCAAGGTGGCGCAGGACACGCAGACGGTGAAGCAGGGGCCGGCTGAAGCGTCGTCGACGCGGGACGTGCACCACGACTACCGCAAGTCGGGCGCGATCGGCCACAGCGCCGCGATTCAGACGACCTCGCGGCTCGATCGTGACTTCGTCGCGCACGACGGCACCGTGTACGTGAAGGGAACGGCGATCCCGGTGCGTGCCGACTTCAACACGCTCGACAACCCCTTCGCGTGGTCGGAGAGACTCGACGAGGTCGGTGCCGTCCCCGCAGGAGGCGTGCACTTCGTCGTCTTCAACCCGACCGGCGACGACTTCCGGCGCAACCGGAAGGCGATGGACGGCGAACTGCCCGACGGCTCGATCCCATTCGAGCCGCGCGCCCGCGCGCAGGGCTTCAACTCGGTGCTCTCGACGACGCACCGCCAGAACTACCTCGTGCCGCCGCGGCGGCACCGCAGCTTCCCGCTCGCGGAGCTCTAGGCTCCGCGAGCGGAACGCCGCGCCGGCTCAGGCCGGCTTGATGTTCTGGTTGACCCGGAACACGTTGTCGGGGTCGTAGTGCGACTTGATCGTCGCGAGCCGGTCGTAGTTCGCCCCGTACATCCCGCGCACGCGGTCGGGCTCGTCCATCTCGAAGTTGAGATAGCCGCCCGCCAGGGCGTACGGCTTGATCGCGTCCGAGTAGCCGCGTGTCCAGTCGCTGATCTCCCGGGCGTTTGCGGGATCGGGATCGACGCCCGCGACGACCTGTGCGAAGCGCGCGTCGCGATACGCCCATGCCGTTTCGTCGTTCCCTACGCGCGACGCGGCGCCGTCGATCGGATAGAGGTGCATCAGCGACTTCCAGGTCGGGAGCTGTGCCGCCCACGCTGCGTGCTGGTCAAGGGCTGCGTCGGGAAGCTCGGCGATGAAGTCGCCACGCCAGTACCACTGCTCGCCGGGCGGGAGCAGGCCGTCGAACGCGGTGTTCCACGCGGGCAGCGGCGCTCGGGCGACGCCGTCGAGCAGCGGGGTGCCGTACGCGCGGGCCTCGCGCAGGGCGTAGGACTCCTCCTCGCCGACCTGCGTCCAGACGACCGCGCACACCTTCCGCAAGTGCAGCTCCTCCGGGAACGGCGGCCCCGGCGGCACCGACATCAGCGACACGAAGCCGCCGAGCGACTCCGGTGCCGACGCGATGAAGCCGTCGTACCACCGCATCACGTCCTGCGTGTCCCCGAGGTCGTACATCACCGGCCCCGCCAGGACCGTGCTCGCGGGGTGGCACTGGAAGGTGAACTTCGTGACGACGCCGAAGTTCCCGCCGCCGCCGCGCAGCGCCCAGAACAGGTCAGGCTCGTGGTCGGCGTCGCACGAGGTCGTCGAGCCGTCGGCGAGCACGACGGTGGCCGCGAGCAAGTTGTCGATCGTCAGGCCGAAGCACCGCGTCAGGTGGCCGACGCCGCCGCCGAGCGTGAGCCCCCCGACGCCCGTCGTGCCGATGATCCCGACCGGCACGGTGAGCCCGTGCTCGTGGGTTGCCGCGACGAGATCGCGGAGCAGCGCTCCGCCCTGGACGTGGACGATTCGTGCGCCCGGCTCGACGTCGATCCGGGAGAGACCGGAGAGATCGATGACGAGCCCACCATCGACGCTGCCGAGCCCGCCGCCGTTGTGACCGCCGCACCGAATGGCGATCGGCAGGCCCTCTTTGCGCCCGAACTTGATCGCCTCCCCGACATCGGCCTCGTCGACGCAGTACGCGATCGCGGCCGGCCGCTTGTCGATCATCGCGTTGTAGAGGGCGCGCGCCTCGTCGTACCCGGCGTCGCCCTGCTTGACCACCCGCCCCTTCAGTGCCGCGGAAAGACTTCCTACTGAAATTGCCATTTCGCCTCCTTGGGATCGGAGCCGATCCTACGACGATTCGCCTAGCCGAAGAAGTTTTTCGCGACCTCGTACCACTCGAGCGGCACGGTCTTCAGCTCGACGGTCGCTTCCTTCAGCGAGACGGGGATCACGTCGTCGCCGCGCAGTGCGGCCATCTGGCCGAACCTCCCATCCTCGACGAGCTGCTCCGCGCAGAGGCCGAAGCGCGTCGCGAGGATGCGGTCGCGCGGCGTGGGGGAGCCGCCGCGCTGCACGTGGCCGAGCACCGTGACGCGTGTCTCGAAGCCGGTGCGGTTCTCGATCTCCTCGCCGATGCGCTCGCCGACGCCGCGCTTCGCGAGCAGCTTGTGGCCGAACTGGTCGACCTCGCCCTTGTCCTCGGCGCCGGGGAGCTCGCACCCCTCGCTGACGACGACGATCGAGAAGTTCTTGCCGCGCGCGTGGCGGCGGTTGATCTCGTCGCACACCGCTTCGATGTCGACGGGGATCTCCGGGATGAGGATCACGTCTGCGCCGCCGGCAATGCCGCTGTGCACGGCGATCCAGCCGGCGTGCCGGCCCATCACCTCGACGACCATGACGCGGTTGTGCGACTCGGCCGTCGTGTGCAGGCGGTCGATCGCCTCGGTGCAGATCGCGACCGCGGTGTCGAAGCCGAACGTATAGTCGGTGCCCGAGAGGTCGTTGTCGATCGTCTTCGGCACGCCGACGACGGGCAGCTCGAACTCGTCGTAGAGTCGCGCCGCGACGCCCAGCGTGTCCTCGCCGCCGATCGCGACGAGCGCGTCGAGGTCATCGAACGCCGCGCGCACCTTGTCGACGCCGCTGTCGATCTTGAACGGGTTCGTCCGCGTTGTCCCAATGATGGTGCCCCCGCGCGGGAGGATCCCGCTGATCTGCTCGGGGCCGAGCGGCGAGAAGAGGTGGTCGACCATCCCGCGCCAGCCCTCGCGCACGCCCACGACCTCGTGGCCGTTGGCCCACGCGCGCCGCGCGACCGCGCGGATGACCGCATTCAGGCCGGGGCAGTCGCCGCCGCCGGTGAGGACTCCGATCC
The DNA here is from genome assembly GCA_964504405.1 of uncultured Gaiellales bacterium. GTDB lineage: Bacteria > Actinomycetota > Thermoleophilia > Gaiellales > Gaiellaceae > PALSA-600. The sequence goes on from CAZDEX010000067.1 coordinate 5,509, forward strand.
GCATCGCGCGTCAGTCTACGGGCGGCCGACGAAGGCCCAGACGGGTGAATCGGCCTGCGCCCCTCTAGGCAAACCGCGCGCACTGTCCTAAGGTCGGCCTTGCCGCAGGGTCTGTCTTTGAGAAGGGGGATTGATTTGTCCGCTCCACGCCGCACGCTCCTCGCGGGCCTCCCCGCGGGCATCGCCGTCGCACTCCTGATCGCCGTCGGGGTCGTGTCGGCCTCTGCATCCGCCGCTTCACGCGCCACGCGCGACAAGCCGGCGGATCTCTCGGCCGCCGTCCAGTACGACACGTCGCCGCCGCTCGCGTCCATGCAGCCGGCAGACGCGCCGCCACTCGACACGAAGAAGGAGCATCCGCAGCACAAGTACCCGGTGCCCGCGGCGACCACCGCCGCTGATCCGGTTCTCCAGTCGTCGGTCGGCGGCGCTGCCGCGCCCTCGCTGGCGAACAACTTCGAAGGCCTGGGCGTCGGCTTTACCGGCCCGCAGGGGACCTTCACGGTGAACAGCGCACCGCCCGACCCGAACAGCGCGGTCGGCCCGAACAACATCGTCGAGGTCGTGAACAGCGGGTTGGCGGTCTTCAACAAGACCGGCACCGTCGTCTACGGCCCCGTTCAGACGAACACGCTCTGGAGCGGCTTCGGCGGCGGATGCCAGACCAACAACGACGGTGACGCGACCGTCGCCTACGACAGGCTCGCCGGCCGCTGGATCATCAGCCAGTTCTCCGTGAGCACGACGCCGTACCTCCAGTGCGTCGCCGTGTCCACCACCGGCGACCCGACCGGCTCGTACTACCGCTACGCATTCCAGTACGCCGACTTCCCCGACTACCCGAAGCTCGGTGTGTGGCCGGACGCGTACTACACGACGTTCAACATGTTCAAGAACGGCACGAGTTTCTCCGGCCCCGAGATCTGTGCGTACGACCGCGCGAAGATGATCGCCGGGCAGGCTGCGACGCAGCAGTGCGTTCAGCTCGGCACGCAGTACGGCGGCCTGCTCCCGTCCGACCTCGACGGGTCGACCGCGCCGCCGGCGGGCTCGCCGAACTACATCCTCGGCTACGGGACGAACAGCCTGCTGCTCTGGAAGTTCCACGTCGACTGGTCGACCACGGCGAACACGGCGCTGACAGGCCCGACGACGATCCCCGTCGCTGCGTTCTCGGCGGCCTGCGGCGGCAACACGTGCATCCCGCAGTCGGGGACGACGCAGCAGCTCGACTCGCTTGCGGACCGGTTGATGTACCGGCTCGCGTACCGCAACTTCGGAGACCACGAGTCGCTCGTCGTCGACCACAGCGTCGTCGCCGGGAGCTCGACGGGCATCCGCTGGTACGAGCTTCGCGACCCCAACGGCACGCCGACCGTCTACCAGCAGGGCACCTACGCGCCCGACTCGAGCTACCGCTGGATGGGGAGCGCCGCGATGGATCACAACGGCGACATCGCACTCGGCTACAGCGTCTCGAGCGCATCGATGTTCCCCGGCATCCGCTACACGGCGCGCCTCGCCGGCGATCCGCTCAACCAGATGACGCAGGGTGAGGGGACGATCGTGAACGGCGGCGGCTCCCAGAGCGGGAACAACCTGAGCCGCTGGGGCGACTACTCGAGCCTGAGCATCGACCCGAGCGACGACTGCACGTTCTGGTACACGAACGAGTACCTCGCCGCGACCGGGAGCTTCAACTGGCACACCCGGCTCGGGTCCTTCAAGCTCGCCGGTTGCGGGACGACCACGACGACGAACGACTTCTCGATGGCCGCGAGCCCGAGCAGCCTCAGCGTTGCGCAGGGCGGGAGCGGGACGTCGACGATCTCGACGACCGTCACGAGCGGCTCGGCGCAGACCGTGTCGCTCAGCGCGACCGGCCAGCCCGCGGGGACGACCGTTTCGTTCAATCCCGCGTCCGTGACTGCAGGCTCCTCGTCGACGATGACGATCAGCGTCGGCTCGTCGACGGCGTCCGGCAGCTACACGATCACCGTCACCGGCACCGGTGCGTCCGCGACGCACACGGCAACCGTCACGCTGACCGTCACGGCGACAGCCCCGCCCGGTGCGCTCGTCAACGGCGGCTTCGAGACGGGAACACTCTCCGGTTGGACGACCGGCGGGGTGGTCGCCCCGGCCGTCGTCGCGACGCCGCACAGCGGCTCGTACTCGGCTCGTCTCGGCTCGTCGTCTGCGTACAACGGCGACAGCTCGCTTGCGCAGACGGTTGTGATCCCGAGCGGTAACTCGCGGCTGACGCTCTGGTACCAACCGCATTGCCCGGACACGATCACCTACGACCAGATTCAGGTGCAGATCCGCAACGGGGCGGGCGCGACGGTCGCTACGGCGCTCAACGTGTGCTCGAACAGCGGCGCCTGGACGCAGCTCACCTACGACACGAGCTCCCTCGCCGGCCAGACGGTCGTCCTGTGGCTCAACACGCACGACGACGGCTACGCCGGCGATCCGACGTACGCGCTCGTCGACGACGTCGCGATCTCGACGTATGTCCCCGCGGCGAACGTCGTGCAGAACCCGGGCTTCGAGACGGGGACGCTGAGCTCGTGGACGACGAGCGGTGCGGTCCTGCCCGTCGTGTCGACCACCGCGCACACGGGCACCTACTCGGCGCGGATCGGCTCGACCTCGGCCGTCAACGGCAACAGCACGTTGACGCAGACGATCGCCGTGCCGTCCGGCTCGCCGACGTTGACGTACTGGTACCAGCCGCATTGCCCGGACACGCTCACCTATGACCAGATCCAGATGCAGGTGCGCAGCACGGGGGGCGCGACGCTGGCGACGGTCATGAACGTCTGCTCGAACACGGGTGCCTGGACGCAAGCGACGTTCAGCATGAGCGCGTACGCGGGCCAGACCGTCGTGCTGTGGTTCAACGACCACGACGACGGCTACGCCGGCGATCCGACGTACTACCTGCTCGACGACTTGTCCGTGAAGTAGACGAGAACCACGGGTGGCTCCTCCGCTCGATGCGGGGGAGCCGCCCGGCCTACGATCCCTCCGTGGCGCAGCTGAAGCTCACCCGCGCGCAGATCCTCGCGTTCCGCCGGCGCGTCGGCGCGCTCGACGAGCGCCTTCCGTGGGGACGCGATGCGCGGCAGCGCGCGGCGTGGGCCGGCTTGCAGGACAGCATGCCGCGCGCGGCGCTGCTCTCGATTCACGCGCGTGTCCGTGACACGCCGCCGACCGCGCTCGACGACCACTCGCTCGCGCAGGTCTGGGGCCCGCGGTACAACGTCTACGTCGTCGCGGCGCGCGACCACGCGGTGTTCACGCTCGGGCGCCTTCCGGCCGGCGGGAAGATCCGTCTCCGCGCAGACGATCTCGCCGATCGCCTCCACGCGCTGCTCGCCGGGTCGCGCATGCGCTACGACGACGCGGGTGCGGCGCTCGGGGTGCACGGGAACAGCCTTCGCTACGCAGCGTTGACGGGCAGGCTCCTGATCCGCTGGGAGGGCGCGCGGCGACCGCTCGTGTGGACGGTGCCGCCGCCCGAGATCTCCGCACGCGACGCGATCCTCGAGCTCGCGCGCCGCTTCCTGCACGTGTTCGGCCCGGGGACGCCACAGGGGTTCGGCAAGTGGGCGGGCATCGGCGCCCGCGAAGCGGTGGCGGCGTTCGACGAGCTCGGGGGCGAGGTCGTGCCGGTGGCGGGCGGCGCATGGCTGCTCGCGCGCGACGAGCCTGCGATCCGCGCAGCCGCTGCGCCGACGGACGCGGTGCGGCTCCTGCCGAGCGGCGACGCGTACACGCTTGGGATCACACCGGAGGATCGCGCGCTCCTCGTACCCGATGCGGTTCGCCGCGGCGAGCTGTGGACGCCGCGCGTGTGGCCCGGCGCGGTCCTCGTCGCGGGCGAGATCGTCGGCGTGTGGCGCCGGTCGCAGCGCACGATGACGATCGACGTGTGGAAGCGCCTGTCGCGTCCGGCGAAGGAGGCGATCGTCGCGGAGGCCGAGTCGCTGCCGCTGCCCGACCCCGGCGAGGGGATGCGCGTCGAGTGGGGGA
>CAZDEX010000068.1:0-9400 GCA_964504405.1 uncultured Gaiellales bacterium
CGAGTTCTCACTCGAGCATGACGAGATCACGCCGACGCTCAAGCTGAAGCGGAAGATCGCGCTGGAACACTTCGCGGACGAAGCCGCCTCACTCTACGACTAAGCGCGATGCAATCTGGTTCGCTCTTTGAACCAGATTGCCGAGTTCCACAACGCGTCTCAGGTCGCAGACTCTTGAACCTGGTTCAGAGGACGAACCAGGTTCAAAGAATGCGGCGGGCGCCGACGAACGCGGAGGAGTACCAGGGCTCGTCGAGGCTGGAAATCTTCACCACGTCACCGGTGTGCGGGGCGTGCACGAACTGGCCGCCGCCGATGTAGATGCCGACGTGGCCGAGCCCGTCGAAGAAGACGAGGTCTCCGGGCTGCAGCTGGTCACGGCTGACCGGCACCCCCATCCCGTAGAGCGCGTACGTCGAATGCGGCAGCGACTTGCCGACCGAAGCGAAGGCATAGACGACGAGCCCCGAACAGTCGAAGGAGTCGGGACCTGCTGCCCCCCAGACGTACGGCTTGCCGATCTGCGCCATCGCGACGCCGACCGCACCGCCGTACGACGAAGGGGGAGCGGCGACCGTGTCGGCCTGTGGGGCCGCCGCCGTCACCCCGACGACCGTGTCCTGCGCCTGCTGCTGCTGCACCCGACGCTGGACCTCGAGCCGGGCGCGCGCCGCGGCCGCGGCCTGCAGCTGGCGCGCCTGGTCTGCGGCGACCATCCGCGCGATCTCGCCCTCGAGCGACGCCAGCAGGTTGTGGCCCTGCTGAATCTGCGACTCGATCGACGCCTTCGCGGCGGCGCGCTGGGCGACGACGCGCTGCTGGTCGATCTTCGCCCTTTTGAGCACCTCGCCGCTGTGCTTGATCGCAACCCGGAACTGCTTGACCTGCAGGAGCACCTGCTCGTCCTGCGCCGTCACGCTCTTGGCGCTGTCCATGCGCGTGATCATGTCGTCGAGGCTGCGCGCTCCGAGGATCACCTCGAGCGTCGATGCGTCGTCGGTGCGATACAGCGCGACGAGGCGCTGGGCGATCGTGCGCTGGCTCTCCCTCAGGTTGTGCTTCGCGATGTGGAGCTCGTGACGGTTCTCACGAAGGTCGCGCTGGATCTTCGCGAGCTGCGCCGTCGACGCGTCGTACTGCGAACGCGCGCGCTCGAGCGAATCCGAAAGCCGCTGAAGCTGACCCATGACCTGTTGCGCCTGTGCGCGCTTCGAGGCGATCGAGGGGTCGGCAAACGCTGGGACTGCCGCCAAAAGGGCGATACAGATCCCCGCGAGAACGTACGGCGCCCGTCCCTGCCTACGAATGACGACCCCCATGCCGGGGGCGGGACGGACGCACCGGGAGGGGCCGGTACGTCACGAGTTCAGGAGGCTAGCAGGGTTTTCGGACGAACGTCAACCGCAGACCTGTCTTAAACCCGCCTAAAACGTGACCTTTTCTGCTCGTACGGCACTTTCCCTTCTCCGGACCTGTGGTACGGTCCGCCCCCGTGCTTGGGCAGGCACACACGCCGCGTCGGCGCTTCTTGCCGTTCGCCGCAGTCGCCCTCGCCGTGCTTGTGGCACCGGCGGTCAGCAGTGCGATCACGTCGCACGGCGTGGCCGGCCTGCGCGCACACGACGCGGCGCTCGCCGCGAAGTCACGGTCGGCGGTGCTCGGGCTGTATTCGCTCGACCAGCATCTCGCCGCCGCGCAATCCCGCCTCACGACGCTGCACGCGCAGCAGGAGTCGCTGCGCGCACAACGCGCCGAGGTCGCGCACCAGCTCGCGATCGCGAAGCGCGGCACACAGCTCTCGGAGACACGTCTCGCGGCGCGCCTTCGCGTGCTCTACGAGCAGGGGAACGTCGAGCCGCTCGAGATCGTCTTCGGCGCGAAGTCGCTGGACGAAGCGCTGACGAACCTCGACAACCTGAGCCGCATGACCGGCCAGGGCGAGGACATCCTGCACGAGCTCGAGACCGCGCGTGCCACGGCAAGCGCAGCGGCGCGCAAGCTCGCCGCCCAGGACGCGGCGCTGACGCGCGCGACGCAGGCGGCCGAAGCGACCGCCGCCGCGCTCGCGAGCCAGCGGGCGGCACGAAACAGCTACATCGCGTCGCTCGCGGCCGAGCGCCGGCTGACGCAGCGGCAGATCGCGAACGTCGTCGCGCAGGCGGCGGCCGCTCGCATCCGCAGCGCGCAGCTCGCGCGGGCGAGCACGGCGACCGCAGCCGCCCCGCTCCCGGTCACCGCCGCCCCGCTCGAGTCCACCGCTCCGGCCACTCCGGCCGCTGCTGCGCCCGCGACACCGGCGTCGTCCGGCGGCCGCACGATCACGGTGAGTGCGACCGGCTACGCGCTGCCGGGGCACACCGCCACCGGCCTGCCGGTCGGCTGGGGCGTCGTGGCCGTCGACCCGTCGGTCATCCCACTCGGCACGCACATGACCGTCCCCGGCTACGGCGAGGCTGTCGCCGCTGACACCGGCGGCGCGATCATCGGCGCCACGATCGACCTCTGGTTCCCGAGCGTCGCGCAGGCGAATGCCTGGGGACGCCGAACCGTGACGATCACTCTTCACTAGTTACACTGATCGCCCCGGTCACCCGCCCAGATAGGCCGAGCTGAGCGATCTAGCAGACACCGAGCAGACCACCCCGCGCGTTCTCCTCGTGGACGACCACGATCTGTTTCGCACGGGGCTGCGCAACCTGCTCGAGGAGCAGGGCGTCGAGGTTGCGGGGGAGTGCGACAACGGAACCGACGCGCTCCGGTCCGTTCGCGAGCTCGCGCCGGACGTCGTCGTGATGGACCTGAACATGCCGGGGATCAGCGGCGTCGAGGCGACGCGGCAGATCTCGATGATCGCGCCGCTGACGCGCGTCCTCGTGCTGACGATCTCCGACCAGGACAGCGACGTGATGGACGCGATCCTCGCCGGTGCGTGCGGCTACCTCCTGAAGGATGCGTCGATCAGCGAGTTGATGCAGGGCATCAACGCCGCGGCGATCGGCGAGTCGCTCGTGTCGCCGACGATCGCGGCGAAGGTCCTGCAGCGCGTGCGCGCCTCGAGCGCGTCGCATCACGAGGCGGAGACGATCCAGTCGGAGCTGTCGGACCGCGAGATCCAGGTGCTGAAGCTGATCGCGAACGGCAAGGACAACGCGATGATCGCCGCCGAGCTGCACATCAGCCCGAAGACGGTGAAGAACCACATCTCGAACATCCTGATGAAGCTGCAGATCGACAACCGCATCCAGGCCGCGGTGTACGCGGTCAGGTCGGGGATCGTCTAAGCGGAGACGCGGACGCCGTCCGCGTGCGCGCGGAGCTGCGACAGGAGGCCGCGCAGCTGCGAGAGGTCGCCGGCGTTGCCGTCGAGCCGCTTCGCGAGCGTCGAGAGCTCCTGCGCCTTCTTGGCGGTGTCGCCGCGCTGCAGGCTCTGCGCAACCTCCGAGATCCGCTTCTCGATCCGCCACTTCTCGGCCTCCAGGGAGAGCGCGTGTGCGTAGCCGTCGGTCAGCGTCCGCTCGATGGCCGCGAGGTCCCGGGTGGAGGCGCCGATCAGCGCGTTGATCTCGTCGAAAAGCTCGGTCATTGCCTAACGATTCTTCGGAGCGGGGCGCCCCGGGGCAAGGGCCGCGAGTCCCATCTTGGCCTCGGCCGAGGCCCATCCCGCCGCGACCTGGGTCACAATGGCGGGCGTGCGCCGGAGCGTCGTCGTCATCCTCGTGCTGCTCGCGCTCGCGCCGGCGGGCGGCGCCGCGCTCCTTCCGCTCCCCACCCGGCTCGCGAACGCGCTGGCGGTGCCGGGAAACCCGAGCACCGCGTCCAGCGCCGTCGCCGTCGATCTCCGGACGGGAAAGCTCCTCTTCTCGCGCCACCCCGACCTTCCGCTCGCCCCCGCGTCGAACGAGAAGCTCGCGGTCTCGTTCACCGCGCTGCGGGAGCTCGGGCCCTCCTACCGCTTCCGCACGGAGCTCCTCGGCAGCGGCTACCAGGAGGACCGGGTCTGGCACGGAGACGTCTTCCTGAAAGGGTTCGGCGATCCGACTCTCACGTCCTTTCAGCTCGACGGTTTGGCGACGCAGCTGAGCGAGCTCGGGATCGTGCGCATCGCCGGTCGCGTGTACGGCGACGAGTCGTGGTTCGACGCGCAACGGACCGCGCCCGGGTGGAAGTCGTCGTTCTTCATCGGGGAATGCCCGCCGCTCTCGGCGCTCATCGTCGATCGCGCGTGGTACGACCACCACACCGCGCACCAGCCCGCGCTCGCCGCCGCGGGCAGGTTCAAGGTGCTCCTGCGCACGCACGGGATCGCCTCGGGCGTCGTCGGGCTCGCCCGCGCGCCTGACGATGCCTATGCGCTCGCGCAGGTGGAGTCGGATCCGCTCTCGGAGGTCGTCGCCGAGATGGATCGTGAGAGCGACAACTTCTCGGCGGAGATGCTGCTCAAGGACGTCGGAGCAGAGGTCGGCGACGCGGGGACGACGGCAGCGGGCGCTGCAATCGTCGTGCGCGACCTCACCGCTGCAGAGGTCCCGCTCGACGGTGTCCGCATCGTGGACGGCTCCGGCCTCTCACTCGACGACCGCTTGACGGCTCGAGCGCTCGCTGCGCTCCTCGTCGCGGTGTGGAACGACCCAGACGTGCGCGATCCATTCTGGCGCTCGCTCCCGGTCGCGGGTGTGAGCGGCACGCTCGAGACGCGGCTGCGCGAGGGGCCCGCGCGCGGCGCGGTGCGCGCGAAGACGGGGACGACCGACCGCGCGTCCGCGCTCAGCGGCTACGTCGGCGACCGCTACGGCTTCGCCGTGCTGCAGAACGGGTGGCCGGTCAGCGCGTGGTCCGCGCGCAAGGCGCAGGACCGCTTCGCGACGGCGCTCGCCTCAGCGCCCTAGTCCGCTCAGTAGCGCCTTCAGCTCGTCCTCGGTCTGCATCGGGACGCCGGCCTTCTGCGCCTTCGTGACCTTGGAGTTGCCGGGGCTCTCGCCGACGAAGACAGCGGTCGTCCTCTTCGACACGCCGTCGGAGACCTTCGCGCCCAGCGCCTCGAGCGCCTCGCGCGCTTCCTCGCGCGTCATCGACTCGAGCGTGCCCGTGATCACGTACTGGTTGCCGGTGAGGGGCCCCTCGACGGGCTTGTCGCTCTCGTCCACCTCGAAGTTCAGCCCGATCGCGCGCAGCTCGTCCACGAGGCGCCGGTTGTCGTCGTCGGCGAACCACTCGACGACCGCTTCGGCGCGGTCGGAGCCGAAGCCCTCGACCTCTGCGACCTCTTCCGGCGTGGCCGCCATCAGCGCGTCGACGTTCCCGAAGTGCCGCGCGAGGTTCTGCGCGAGGATCCAGCCGATGCCCGGGATGTTCAGGCCGAGCAGCACGCGTGAGAACGGCACACGCGTCCGCGAAGCCTCGATCTGCTCGATTGCGTTGGTCGCCGAGATCTCGGCGAAGCCCTCGAGCTCGAGTAGCTCGTCCTTGGTCAGGCGATACAGCTCGGGCAGCGAGCGGACGAGGCCTCTGTCCCAGAGCATGCGCACGGTCTGCTCGCCCACGCCGTCGATGTCGGCCGGGCCTTCGACCCAGTTGATCAGCGTCTCGAGGCCGCGCGACGGGCACGCGCGGTTCGGGCAGCGGTGCATCGCCTCGCCCTCGGGCTTGACGATCTCGGTGCCGCACAACGGGCAGTGCGTGGGCATCTTGAACGGCTTCGTGCCCTTGCGATGCGCCCCGGCCGGGCCGACGATCTGCGGGATCACGTCACCCGCCCGCTGCACGATCACGTCGTCACCCTCGCGGATGTCCTTGCGGTTGATGTCCTCTTCGTTGTGCAGCGTGGCGCGCGTGATCGTCACGCCGCCGACTTCGACCGGCTCCATGATCGCCCAGGGGTTGAGCGCGCCGGTGCGGCCGACGCGGATCATGATCTTGCTCAGCCGCGTCGTCGCGGTCAGCGGTGCCCACTTGAACGCGCGCGCCCAGCGCGGCCGCGAGTGCAGCGCGCCCAGCCGCCGCTGCTGTTCGAGGTCGTCGACCTTGATCACGATGCCGTCGATCTCATAGTCCAGCTCTGCGCGCTTCCGTTCCCACTCCCGACACGCCTTCGCGACGGCCTCGATCGACTCGAGCCGCTCCGCGAACGGGTTGATCGGGAACCCGTGTCCCTTCAGCCGCTGCAGGGTCTCCCAATGCGTGCGCAGCTCGACGCCTTCGTGCACGCCGACCCCGTACGCCCAGAACGAGAGCGGCCGCGAGGCGGTGATGGACGGGTCCTTCTGACGCAGCGAGCCCGCGGCGGCGTTCCGCGGGTTCGGCGTCGGCTTCTTGCCTTCGGCGACGAGCCGCTCGTTCAGCTCGCGAAAGCCGGAGAGCGGCATGTAGACCTCGCCGCGCACCTCGATCAGCGTGGGCGTTTCGGCGCCGAGCATGCGCAGGGGGATTGCGTTGATCGTGCGCAGGTTGACGGTCACGTCCTCCCCGACCTGGCCGTCGCCGCGCGTCGCGCCGCGCGCGAACAGACCGTTCTCGTACGTCAGGTTGATCGCGAGACCGTCGATCTTCGGCTCGAGCACGAAGGCGACCGGGTCGTCGGTGCCGAGCCGCTTGCGCACGTCCTCCGCCCACTTCGCGAGCGCCTCGTCGGTCGTCACCTTCTCGAGCGAGCCCCTCGCGGGCAGGTGCTCGACCTTCTGGAACTTCTCCGACGCGGGCGCACCGCCGCGTTGCGTCGGCGAGTCGGGCGTGATCAGCGCGGGATTCGCTTCCTCCAGCTCGACGAGCTCGTCGTAGGCACGGTCGTACGTCGCGTCGTCGACCGACGGGTCGTCGAGCACGTGGTACTCGTGCAGCCACTTGTTGAGCAGCGTGCGGAGCTCCTCTGCGCGCGCCTCAGACAAGCTCCAGCAGTTCCTCCGCGCTGTGGATCACGACGTCGGCGTGCGCGAGCTTGTCCGCAGTGTGGATGCGGCCCCAGCTGACGCCGATCGCGTACAGGCCCGCGGCCTTGGCAGCCTGCATGTCGAACGGCGAGTCGCCGACGTACGCGGCCTCTTCGGCTCGCGCACCGAGGCGCTCGAGGGCGAGCTGCAGCGGCTCGGGATCGGGCTTGTGGCGCTCCGTCTCGTCGCCCCCGACCACGGTCTCGAACAGGTGCTGGATCGGGAGACGCTCGAAGGCGAGGTCGACGGTCAGGCGCCGCTTCGCCGTCACGATCCCGAGGCGGTGGCCGCGCCCCTTGAGGGTCGCGAGCACCTGTTCCATCCCGGCGCAGCACTCGAGCGTGTCGTGCAACGGCTCGTTGTGCTCGCGGTAGACGCGCACGAGCTCGTCGACGCGGTTCGGGTCGAGGGCCACCATCTGCGCCTCGAGGCCCGGCCCACCGACGGCGGCCATCAGCTGCTCGTCGCTGTACTCGCCGCCGACCACGGTCTCCGCAGCGTGCCGCATCGACGCGAGGATGATCGCGCCGGAGTCGATCACGGTGCCGTCGAGATCGAAGAGGACGACCGGGTAGCGCACGCGCTCGATCGTAGCCACCGCTCAGCGGAATGCGGCGCGCCGGAAACGCTCCCGCAGCTCGCGCACGGCAGGGAGCAACGCGAGGGCAGGCACGATCGGCAGCCAGAAGTTGAACATGCGGTAGATGACCACCGCGACGAACGCGGGCGCGAGGCGCACGCCCATCCCCGCGAGCGCGAACGTGAGCGCCGCCTCGACGAAGCCCGCGCCGCCCGCCGGGAGCGCGCGCCGGGTCAGCACGTAGCCGGCGGCGTACGCGAGCACGAGCTTCGCCAACGTGATCGACACGCCACAGAGAATGAGGGCGGCCCAGAGGCAGCCGATGTCGCCCGCCCAGTAGACGACGTTCCCCAGCAGACCCAGCCCGTGCTCGCGCGGGCTCGCGAGGAGCGAGCGGACGTAGTGGGCGCCGGCGACCGAGTTCGCGAGCATGCGCTTGACCGGGGTGCGTCGTGGACGGCTGAGCCTGTGGACGCGCTTCGGGGACGTCGCCCACGCGGCGACCGCGAGCGCGGGGACGACCGTCACGCCGGGGAGCGTCGTCGACAGGCCGGCGTGCCCGTCGAGGTCGAGGAAGAGCGCGGCCGACGCGGCGAGCGCGATCACGGACAACACGACGTACTCGAGGAGGCCGAGCCCGAGGACGCGGTGGGACGCGGTCCGCTCGCTGGCGCCGGCTCGGCGAAACGCCCAATGGTCGACCGCGAAGCCGCCCGTCGAGCGCGTGGCGGCGAACACACCGAAGCCGGCGACGACCGTCTTCGTCGAGAGCTCGAGGCTCATCTCTTCGCCGCCGTCGACCCGCGCCATGTCGCGAAGCGTCAGCACGTAGCCGGCGTACGCCGCGAGTTCCCCGAGCAGGCAGGCGCCGAGCCAGAGCCACGAACGGCGGGTGTAGACGAGGTGCAGCACGTGCGGCCAGCCGGCGTAGGAGCCGAGCACGATCGCGGTGCCGAGCGTGGCGCCGGCTGCGACGATCACGACGAGGAGCGGCTTCTCCTCCAGCCAGAGGAGCGCTCCGTCGACGCGGTCACGGATCCTGTCGAGGCGGCTCAGAGCCGGAGCGACTCGCGCAGGTGGTCGAGCAGCGGCCGACGTGTCGGCGGCGCCAGGAACTCCGCGAGACGATGAGCCTCGTCCTCCGACACCGAGACGGCGGCTTCCGCCGCGTCGCCGTTCCAGATGCTCACGCGCACCTGCGGGAGGGTGTCCTCGTCGCCGAAGTAGCGCGACACGCGAAGCGCCTTGAACGCGTCGGCGGGGACACTCGGGTGCGGTGCGAAGAACTCGACGAGCTTGCGGCGCTGTGGCACCGCGCACCAGGGGCAGTAGCGGAACCTGTCCTCGACGCCGTTCCCACAATGCCGGCACGCGTGCACCCGCGCATCTTCTCCCCGCCGGGCCCGCGGTTCAACCGTACGAGACCCCGGCCAGGTAGAGCCCGTGCGGCGGCGCGGTCGCGCCCGCATCGTGACGGGGCCGCCCTTCGAGGAGCGGCGCGATCTCGTGGCCCTGGAGCATCGTCCCGACGAGCGTCCTCACCATGTGGCGCAGGAACGAGTCGGCGGTGATCTCGAACGCAACCACGCTCTCGCCGACCTCCACCCAGCGCGCAGACGCGATCGTCCGGGTGAAGGCGGGATGCTGCGTGTCGGCGGGAGTGAAGGCGCGGAAGTCGTGCTCGCCGAGCAGCGCCGCGGCGTTGGCGTTCAGCGCGTCGACATCGAGCGGGCGCGGCCACCAGACGGAGCGGCGCGCCTCGAGCGCCGAGCGCTCGCGCCTGCGCCAGACGCGGTAGCGATACGACCGCGACACCGCATCGAAGCGCGCGTGGAAGGTGTCGGCCTCGACGTCGGCCCACATGACGGAGACATCCTCCGGGAGCGCGGTGTTGATC
>CAZDEX010000069.1:0-9400 GCA_964504405.1 uncultured Gaiellales bacterium
TGCTGTCCATGGGGCGTGTGCACGACATCGGGATGGAACTGGACGCCGAAGAGCTTGCGCGCGTCGTCCTCGAACGCCGCGACGGGCGTGAGCTCCGAGGTCGCGACGATGCGCGCGCCTTCGGGCGGCGCGACGACCGTGTCGCGGTGCGACATCCACGCCGTCTGATCGGCAGGCAGCGTGGTGAAGAGCGAGCCTTCACTCGCGCGCATCTCGACCTTGCCGTACTCCCCTGCATCTGTGCGGTCGACCCGACCGCCCAGTTCGCGCGCGAGCAGCTGCGCGCCGTAACAGATGCCGAGCGTGGGGACGCCGAGCTCGAAGACATCGGCGTCCATCTCGGGCGCTCCGTCCGAGTACACGGACGCGGGGCCGCCGGAGAGGATGAGCGCGACCGGGTTGCGGCGACGGATCTCCTGCGCCGTCGAGCGGTGCGAGACGATCTCCGAGTAGACGCGCGCCTCGCGAATGCGGCGCGCGATCAGCTGCGCGTACTGCCCCCCGAAGTCGACCACGAGGACTGGACGATCCGCTGCATCTTCCGGCTCCGTCGAGCCTACGCCGGCTGCCGCGGGCTCGGGGAACTGCAGGACCTCAGCCGCGCCGGTAATTGGGTGCGTCCTTCGTGATCGTGACGTCGTGCGGATGCGACTCGCGCAGCCCCGCGCCGGTGATGCGCACGAAGCGGGCCTGCTTCATCGCCTCGATCGTCGGCGCGCCGCAGTAGCCCATCGCCTGCCGGAGGCCGCCGACGATCTGGTGCAGCACGCCCGCGAGCGGCCCTTTGTAGGCGACGCGGCCTTCGATGCCTTCGGCGACGAGCTTCTGCACGTCCTCGACGTCACCCTGGAAGTAGCGGTCCTTCGAGAAGCCGCGCGCCTTCATCGCGCCGATCGACCCCATGCCGCGGTACTCCTTGTAGCGCTCGCCCTGCGCGAAGACGACGTCGCCCGGCGACTCTTCCGTGCCGGCGAGCATCGAGCCGAGCATGACGGTGTCGGCGCCGGCGGCGATGGCCTTCGCGACGTCGCCCGACGACGTGATGCCGCCGTCGGCGATCACGGGCACGCCGTGACGCGCCGCAGCTTCGGCGACGTCGTAGATCGCGGTGATCTGCGGCACGCCGACGCCGGCGACGACACGCGTGGTGCAGATCGAACCTCCGCCGATTCCGGCCTTCAGCGCATCCGCCCCCGCGTCGATCAGCGCTTCCGCGGCCTCGCCGGTCGCGATGTTGCCGGCGACCACCTCGAATTCGCCCGAAAGGGCGGCAATGCGCGCGACCATCTCGATCACGCCGCGCGAATGACCATGCGCCGTGTCGACGACGAGAACGTCCGCGCCGGCGGCGATCAGATCCTGCGCGCGCTCGAACGCGTCGGGGCCCACGCCGACCGCGGCGCCCACGCGGAGGCGGCCGTGTGTGTCCTTCGTCGCCTGCGGGAACTCGACGCGCTTCTGGATGTCCTTGACGGTGATCAGCCCCTTGATGCGGCCGTCGGCGTCGACGATCGGAAGCTTCTCGATGCGATACCGGTGCAGGAGCTGCTCGGCCTCGGCGAGCGTGGTGCCGACCGGCGCGGTCACGAGGTCGCGCGAGGTCATCAATGCCGACACAGGCTGCGCGTGGTCCTTCTCGAAGCGCAGATCGCGGTTCGTGAGGATGCCGACGAGCTTGTCGTCGTCGGTGATCGGCACACCGGAGATGTGGTAGCGCTCCATCAACGCGACAGCGTCCGAGACGAGCGCGTCGGGCGGCAGCGTCACGGGCTCGACGATCATCCCGGCCTCGGAGCGCTTCACCTTGTCGATCTCCGCGACCTGCGCGGCGATCGACATGTTGCGCTGCACGATGCCGATCCCGCCTTCGCGCGCGAGCGCGATTGCCATGCGCGCCTCGGTGACGGTGTCCATCGCCGCAGACACGACGGGCACCTCGAGGACGATCGTGCGCGTCAGCCGCGTCGCGGTCGAGACGTCGTTCGGCAGGACAGCCGACTCGGCGGGCACGAGGAGGACATCGTCGAAGGTGAGCCCTTCCTTCGCGAACTTCGCGGGAAGGCTGCTTTCCGCGGGGTCGAGCCCCAGATTCTCGACGTCCATCCGGGAAAGGTACCGGCGGCGGCGGATGGGGACTAGGTCGCCTCGACGGGCTCGAGCTTCGAGAGCTCGACGCCTGCCTGGAGCCGCCCGGCCTGGCGCGGGTCGAAACGGCCCGCCCCGACTTCCAGCGTCGACGCGGCGCCCGCCGCGACCGCGGCGCGCAGGGACTCCTCGTGCGTCCGGCCCGCGTGGCGCGCCGCGACGTAGGCGGCGAGCAGCACGTCGCCGGAGCCGACCGCCGACACGGGGTCGACGCGCGGCGCCTCGACGCGGTAGCGCTGCGGCTCGCCGCGGTCCTCGCGCACGAGCGCGACGCAACCCTGGTCGGTGGTGATCAGCACGTTCCGCGCCCCCATCTCCGCGACGCTGTCGAGCGCGAGCCGGAAGTCCTCGTCGTCGTGAAACTCCTGGCCGACGAGCGCCTCGGCCTCCGCCTGGTTCGGCGTGACGAGGAACGGCTCGGCTTCGACGCCCTGCCGCAGGGGCTCGCCCTCGGTGTCGAGCACGACGTTGACGTGGCGGCGCGACAGCTCGCGCGTCGCCTCGGCGTAGAAGTCGTCGGCGACGTCGCGCGGCAGCGAGCCCGCGAACACGACGAGCTCGGCGCCCTGCGTGAGGTAGCGCAGCTTCTCGAGCAGCGTCTCGAGCTCTTCCGGCCGGACGGCCGGGCCCCACTCGTTGATCTCGGTGTACGTGCCGCCCGTCGGATCGACGACCGCCGTCGACGTGCGCGACTCGCCTTCGATGTGCACGAAGTCGTTGAGGATCGCCTCACGCGTCAGCTCCTCGACGATGCGCGTGCCGGTGCTTCCGCCGAGGAGGCCGGACGCGACGACCGGGATGCCGAGCGTCTTGAGCGCGCGCGCGACGTTGATGCCCTTGCCGCCGGCCAGCGTGACGCCCGCGCTTGCGCGATGGCGCTGCCCGCGCTGGAAGTTCGGCACGGTCAGGGTCCGGTCGATCGCCGCGTTGAGTGTGACGGTGACGATCATGTGGCGCTCCTGACGGCCCAGACACGTTCAACGCGTGCGAAAACCAAGCGAGGCAAGACCGAGGACGCAGCATCGCGCAGGTTTGCAGTGCGCGTGGGACCTGTATGGGTCGTTAGGAGGGCCACGTTAGAAAATGTGGGCGAGATGGTGAAGCGTCCTGCCGGCGTACCACCCTAGTCGGCGGACGAAGGACGGTTTGTTAACCGTGCGCGAAGCGACGAGATCGCGTGTGACGAGAAGGCGTGTCCCGTCCCAGACCTGCACGTGGCCCAGCACCGCGCCCTGCCGAACCGGGAGCGAGACGGCGACCGGCGCCACGACCCTCTCGGTCAAGCCGTGGTCGATGCGCGCCGACCCGTTCTGCGCGCGGGGCGCAACCAGCGCGAGCGGTGCGCGGCCGTACGGCAGCTCCACGGTTGCGTACACGCGTCCCGCCTGCACGAGCGGCACCACACGGAACTGCGCCAGGCCCCAGATGAGGAGCGACTCGAGGTCGGCGTTCCGCGTGTTGCGGTCGGGGCTTCCGAGCAACGTCGCGTACAGGGTCGCTCCGCGTCCCCGCGCGGCTGCGACCTGGCACCAGCCCGCCTGCGCGGTGTGGCCGGTCTTCACGCCGAAGGTCTGCGGAAAGAGCGAGAGCAGGTCGTCCCACGTGTAGAGCGTGCGACCGCCGGAGATCGCCACCCTCTTCTCGTCGACCGTGTCGCGCACGAACCGGTTGCGCATCGCGATCCGTCCGAGCTTCGTCACGTCCGCGGCGCTCGAGTATGCGTCGGGAACGTCGAGCCCGTCGGGTCGCACGAAGTGCGTGTCGCGCATCCCGAATGCGTGCGCCTTCGCGTTCATCAAGCGCGCGAATGACGGGAAGTCCGGCGAGACGGAAAGCGCGAGCGCCGCCGCTGCGTCGTTCGCCGACTGGACGAGCGCGCCCTCGACGAGATCGTGCACGGTGATGCGCTCGCGTGGGCGCAGGTTGATCGTCGACTCGCCGACGATCGCCGCGCGCGGGTCCGCGTACACCACGTCTGTCAGCTTGTGATGCTCGAGCGCAACGAGCACCGTCATCAGCTTCGTGATCGAAGCGATCGGCAGGTGCGCGTGCGCGTGGTACGACGCGAGCACGTCGCCGGTGCGCGCCTCCTGCACGACGTACGCGCTCGCGCGAACTGCCGGCGGCGACGCGAACGCCGAGCACGGCACGCAGCACGCCGTCACGAGCGCCGCGACGAGCAGTGCGCGTCTCATCGCAGCCGCAGCTTCTCGCCGATGAACAAGGAGGTCGACTTCACGTTCGGGTTCAGCTGCTCGATCGTCGCGACCGGCACACCCGTCTTCGAGGAGATGACGCCGAATGTGTCCCCCGCCTGCACGGTCCAGAAGCGGCGCGCCGTCGCGGTCGTCTTCTTCCCGGTCGTCGTCGGTGTCGTCACGACGACCTTGTGCGTCGTGGTCGGGACACCGGTCGTCGTCACGCGCCGCGAGTCACCTGCCTGCAGGCCGGAGCGGACGAGGAGCACCGCGATCGTCGCCGCGAGGAGGAACGCGGCGGGGGCGGCGTAGCGCCGCCACTCGTCGCGGCGCACTACCAGCCGGACGCGGCCCAGATTTCCCGCTTGAGGCGCGCGGCCTCTGCGCCGGCTGCTTCGCGGTAGTCGGAGCCTGCGTCCTTGAAGGCATAGATGACGGAGCGTGAAGCAGAGACGAGGGCGCTCGCGGGCCCGCTCTGGAACGCGCGCGTCAGGTCGGAGACCGACGCGCCCTGCGCTCCGACGCCGGGGAGCAGCATGACCGTGCGCGGCATCAGGCGCCGCGCCTCGGCCACCGCACGCGGGTGGGTCGCCCCCACGACGGCGCCGACCGACGACAGGCCGGCCTCGCCCCCCATCTCAGCGCCCCACTCGTCCACGAGCTCCGCGACGTGATGCCACATCGGCCGGCCGTCCCTCAGCACGGCGTCCTGCAGGTCGCCGCCCGAGTTCGACGTGCGCACGAGCACGAAGATGCCGACGCCGCCGCGGCGCACCGCGCCGAGGAAGGGCTCGATCGCGTCGCGGCCGAGCCACGGGTTGACCGTGAGCGCGTCCGCGCGCGGGGGGTCGCCGCCGATGTAGGCGTCGGAGTAGGCGCGCGCCGTCGAGCCGATGTCACCGCGCTTGCCGTCTGCGATCACGAGGAGGCCGGCGCGCTTCGCGTACTGGCACACCTGGTCGAACGCCGCCATGCCGGCCGGGCCGAGTGCTTCGAAGAACGCAAGCTGCGGCTTCACGGCAACGGCGTGCGGTGCGACTGCGTCCACAATCCCGCAGCAGAAGCGGGCGACGTCGCCGCGCAGCTCGATCGGCATCAGGTCGACGTTCGGGTCGAGCCCGACGATCAGCTGCGAACGCTTGCGCTCGACCTCGGCAGCGAGGCGATCGGCGAAGGTGATGGTCGCAACCGCCACGAGGTCACACGGTAACGGCTGGGGCGGAAGGAACGGTGTCAGACACCTTTCGGTGTCTGACACCTCTCGGGCGCTAGCTCTTGAGCGCGGCCTTGAGCTGGCTTCCGGCCGAGAACTTCGGCACGGTCGTGGCCGCGATCTGGACGCGCTCGCCGGTGCGCGGGTTGACGCCCTGCCGCGCCGCGCGCGCAGCGGCGGAGAACTTGCCGAACCCGGTGAAGTTCACCGAGTCGCCGGACTTCAGCGTCTCCGTGACGCTCTCGAGGAACGCATCGACGGCCTTGCCGGCATCCCGCGCCGAGAGACCGCTCTTCTGGGCGACCTTGTTGATGAAGTCCTGCTTGGTCAACGAAACCCTCCTACATAGGGGACTGGGGATCAGACCTTGGCTTGGACCCTACCAATGGGGTCGGATACCGCTCAACCATGCGGATTTGCGGGGATTTTCAGCCCGTTTCCAAAAGCTCCGAGGCCCGGAAGAGCGGCCGCAGCCGGACCGCGTGGCGCGCGAGCTCGTCGACGCCGCCTTCCTCGCGGTCGACGACGCAAATCGCGTTGGACACACGCAATCCGGCTTCACGCAGGGCCTCGATCGCCTCGATCGCCGCGCCGCCGGAGGTGACGACGTCCTCGACGAGGCAGACGCACTCCCCCTCCTCGTAGACGCCCTCGAGCCGGTTCGAGGTGCCGTAGTCCTTGGCCGCCTTGCGGACGATCAGGAACGGTAGGCCGCCCTTCAGCGACGCCGCGGCCGCGAGGGCGACGGCGCCGAGCTCGGGCCCCGCGATCCGGTCGGCCTCGGGCTCGTGCTCGGCGACCGCCTCGGCGAGCGCCTCCCCGAGGGGCCCGAGGAGGTCGGGCCGCGTCTCGAAGCGGTACTTGTCGAGGTAGTACTTCGAGCGCCGGCCCGAGCGGAGCACGAAGTCGCCCTCGAGGTACGCGGCGGCGCGCAGCCCGCGAGCGAGCTCCTCCCGCGTCACGCCCGCAGGAGGTCGTGCGCGATCGGGAGCAGGCGTTCGGCCTCGACCGAGCCCTCGGTGAACGAGTGCATCGAGCCGTCGTCGGCGTAGAGGTCGACCCGTTCCCTGCGGCGCGCGGCACGGCGGCGCACGAGCACCGAGCCCGCGAGCGAGCCGGCGGCGAGGAGCACACCGGTGACGAGCTTACGAGGCGGCATCGTCGCCCTCCTTCTTCTTGGCGGGCGCACGCCGCCGCGTCGGCTTCTGCGCCGGCGGCTGTTGGTCGATGGAGCGCAGGCAGGTCTTCAGGTCGTAGAAGACGAGGCCGACCGTCGGCTCGGGCGTCGTCGTCGCGGCGATCATCCGCTCGCCGTCGCGGACGACGAACACGCTGCCGGCGAGCGTCGCCGCCTCGAGCTGCGCGACGCCCGGGCGCAGGGACTCGGCGGCCTCGACGAGGCGCCTGGCGCCGTCGGCGAGCCGCTGCTGCGCAGCCTCCTCGGCGAGGTTCGATCCTGCAGGAGCGCCGTCGGCGCCCACCACCACGACATCGCGCACCTGCGGCGAGATCTCGGTCAGATCGGCGATGGCCTGTGCTGCATCCACGAACGCGAGCATACTGGCGCGCGTGAGGCGAGTACCGAGCAGGCCTTTCACGGTGACGCTTGAGTCGCTCGGCCGCGCTGGACGGCGCGATTCGGCGATCGGGACTCCCTGCGTCCTTGCCTCGCACGCGTCCATCGCACCCGATCGACGAAGGACACCGTGAAAGGCCTGCTCAGCAAGTTCTTCGCCGACCGCGGCACGCACCTCGCCGCGATGATCGCCTACTTCGCACTGCTCTCGTTCGTGCCGCTCCTCTTCCTCGCACTCGCGCTGCTCGGGCTCGTGCACCAGGCGGACGAAGGCTCGTTCTTCGTGCGTGAGCTGTCGAAGACGTTCCCGAACGCGACGATCACCTCGCTCCTGCATGCGGTGCGCGCGATCCAGGCGAACGCGACCGCGCTCGGCATCGTCGGCGGCGCGTTCCTGCTCTGGTCGTCGCTCTCGTTCTTCAGCGTGCTCGAGAGCGCGTTCAACATCGTCTACGGCCGCCCGAACCGCGGCTTCCTGCACGGCAAGGCGCTCGCAACGATGATGATGGTCGGCTCGCTCGTCGCGCTCTTCGTCTCGCTCGTCATCGGGTCGATCGGCCAGGAGATCCTCAAGCGCTACTTCGGGTTTGCCGGCAACGTGACGACGGCGCGCGTGATCGCGATCCTCGTCTCTGCGCTCGGGCTGTTCGTGTTCCTCGCGTCGGCGTACTACGTGCTGACGAACGCCGACCTGACGCTGCCCGAGGTGCTTCCGGGCGCCATCACCGCGGCCGTCATCCTCGAGGCGACGTTCCAGCTCCTGCCCGTGTACGTCGACATCTCGAAGCACAACCCCGTGCTGCAGACGCTGTCCGGCCCGGCGATCCTGCTCGTCTGGCTGTACCTGATGGCCAACGTGATCGTCCTGGGCGCGGAAGTCAACTGGTGGCGCGGCAACCGCGCGCACTCCAGCGACGCCCTGGTGGAATCTGACTCGGCGCAGCCGAACCGGATTCGAGGGCTACGCCAGCCGCAACCGTGAGCGAACACCACGAATCCGGTTCGCACAAATCGCGATCAGATTCACGCGAGGAGATCGCGCAATGCACGGGCGGCGAGCGCGCGGTGGGAGTGCTCCGCCTTCCAGTCGTCGCCGAGCTCGGCGACCGTGCGCGTCTGGCCGCGCGGGACGAACACCGGGTCGAAGCCGAAGCCCTCGTCCCCGGAAGGCGCGAGAGCGATCGTCCCCTCGAGGACGCCCGTGCCGCGGAGCTCCTCGCGCTCCGGCGAGATCGCGACGAGCTCGCACACGTACCGCGCGCGCCGGTCGCCGCCGCCCACCGCGGCGAGCGCCTTCTCGACGTGCCGTCCCTCCGCCCAGCGCGCCGTCTGCACGCCGGGCCCACCGGCGAGCGCGGCGAGCTCGATCCCCGAGTCGTCGGCGAGCGTCCACCGGTCTGCACGCCCGACGAGCCGGCCGTAGCGCGCCTTGATGCGCGCGTTGTCGAGATAGGTGAGACCGTCCTCGGGCGGGTAATCGGCATCGCCGAGCAGCTCGAGCTCCCAGTCGGGCAAGAGCGCGCGGAACTCCTCGAGCTTGTGCGCGTTCCCCGAGCAGACGGTGACCTTCACCGCTCCCAGCCGACGTCGATCACGCCGCCGACCTCGGAGAGGCGTGCGATGAAGGCCGCGTCGACACGGTCGAGCTCGAAGATCAGGCGTCGACGCTCGCCTTCGTGCTCGATCTCGAACCGCTCGATGCGGCGGCGGCGCTGCGAGACGACCTGGAGCACGTTGTCGATCGCGCCCGGCTCGACGTCGAGCAGCACGCGCGACGAGCCCTGGCGCCAGCGCTCGATCGTGCGGTCGGCGAGGATGCGCAGCGGCCAGAGCGCGAACAGCGCGATCGCGGCGCCGATGGCGGCCGCGTAGTAGTAGCCCGCGCCGCAGCAGATGCCGATCGCCGCGACCGCCCAGAGGTTGGCGGCCGTCGTCAGGCCGCGCACGTTCATTCCGTCGCGGATGATCGCGCCGGCGCCGAGGAAGCCGATGCCGGTGACGATCTGCGCGGCGATGCGCGTGGGGTCGGCGCGCACGACGTTCGCGCCGCTGTTCAGGAAGCCCTCGAAGCCGTAGGCCGACACGACGGTGAAGAGCGCGGAGCCGAGCGAGACGAGCAGGTGGGTGCGAAAGCCGGCCTCGTGATCCCGGATCTCGCGCTCGATGCCGAGCGCGCCGCCGAGCCCGGCCGCGATCGCGAGGCGGACGAGCAGCTCCCAGTGCGTGAGCTGCGGGACGCTACTCGCGAGGAGCTGCAATCGCCTCCTC
>CAZDEX010000070.1:0-8466 GCA_964504405.1 uncultured Gaiellales bacterium
CGCCGCAGCGTCTCCGGCTCGTAGTTCGACGTGCCGTACGCGCGGATCGTGCCCTGGTCGACGAGCTCGTCGAGCGTGCCGATCGTCTCCTCGAGCGGCGTCTCAGGGTCTTCCTCGTGGTGCTGGTAGAGGTCGATCGTGTCGGTCTGCAGGCGGCTGAGAGACGCCTCGAGCGCGCGCAGGATGTAGTCACGCGAGCCGCGGCGCGTCGCACCGTCGCCCATCTCCTTGCCGAACTTCGTCGCGAGCACCACGCGCTCGCGGCGGTCGCCGAGCGCGCGGCCGATGACTTCCTCGCTCCCGCCCTTGTTGCCGTAGATGTCGGCGGTGTCGAAGAACGTGACGCCCGCGTCCAGCGCGGCGTCGATCACCGCACGAGATGCCTCTTCGTCGACCCGGCCACCGAAGTTGTTGCAGCCGAGGCCGACGACCGTGACCTCGAGATGCCCGAGCTTGCGCGTGCGCATCGCCTGACGTTAGCGATACGTTCACGACCCATGCGTTACTTCGAGGACTTCCGCGTCGGGGACGCGACCGACGTCGACCCGCAGCCGTTCCACGTCGACCCCGAGGCCGCGAAGCAAAGCCCGTACGGCGGGCTGATCGCGAGCGGCTGGCACACCGCCGCGCTCTTCATGGGCATGTTCGTGCGCGCAATCCTGCTCGACTCCGCATCGCTCGGCTCGCCGGGGATCCAGGAGCTCCGGTGGACCGCGCCGGTCCGCCCGGGCGACACCCTCACGGGGCGCACGACGATCACCGACGCACAGCTGTCGCAGTCGAATCCGGGCCGCGGCACGGTCTTCACGACGAACGAGGTCTTCAACCAGAACGGCGAGGTCGTGATGCGGTTCAAGGCGCGCGGCTTCTTCGCGCGGCGCCCCTCTAACGCCACGTAGCGCGCAGCACGCGCAGCCAGTTCTCGTGCGTGATCTTCGCGATTGCGTCGTCGTCGTGGCCTGCGCCACGCAACGCCTCGACGAGCTTCGGCAGGCCGGCAGCCCCGCCGAGCTCTTCCGAGATGCGCGCTCCGTCGAAGTCGGAGCCCAGGGCGACGTGGTCGATGCCCATCCGCTGCGCGAGGTAGTCGACGTGGCGCACGATCTCGGTGATCGGGGTCGCGGGATCATTGGCGCCGTCTTCGCGGAGGAAGCCAACGGCGAAGTTGACCCCGACGACGCCGCCGGAGTCCCGGATCGCGTCCAGCTGCGCGTCCGTCAGGTTGCGGGACGATTGCGACAGCGCATGTGCATTCGAGTGCGTCGCGACGAGCGGCTTGTCGGAGAGCGCCACGACGTCCCAGAAGCCCGCCTCGTTGAGGTGCGAGAGATCGACGACGATCCCGAGCCGGTTGCACGCGCGCACGAGCTCGCGTCCAGCGTCGGTCAGGCCCGCGCCCGTGTCGGGCGACGACGGGAAGCGGAACGGGACGCCCTCGGCGAACGCGTTCGGGCGCGACCACACGAGCCCGATCGAGCGCAGACCTCGGTCGTACCACTCTTCGAGGTTCGAGAGGTCGGGCGCGATCGGCTCGGCGCCTTCCATGTGCACGATCGCCGTCACGGTCCCCTCGCGGAAGTCGTTGGCCGAGGTCGCGCGCCGCACCGGCAGATCGCAGAGCGTCGCGAAGAGCTGCTCGGCGACCCTCGCCGCTTCGTCGTGCGGGATCGGGTCCGGTAGCGGCACCTCGTACGGGATCTCCGCCGGGTCGGGAGTGCGCGGCGACGGGACGTAGAGCGCGAACCACCCGCCCGCGAATCCCGCCTCACGCGCCGCGTCGAGATCCATGTGCAACGTCGGCTCGCCTTGCCAGCGATGGAGGACGAGGTCGTTGTGCCCGTCGATGATCACCGGCGCATCGTACGGGCGGATCTGGCAGGCTCCCGCCTTCGTGACCGAGACCCCTCTCCGCATCGTGATCGCCGAGGACGACGACGGCCTTGCCGCGCTCGTGGACGAGATCCTCGACGGCGACGGACGCTTCATCGTCGTCGGTCGCGCGCGCACCGGAGACGAGGCCGTTCGCCTGTGCGAGAGCACCTCGCCCGACATCGTCTTGATGGACATCTCGATGCCCGGGGTCGACGGCATCGACGCGACCCGCGAGATCCACGCGCGCGACTCCGGCCAGCACGTGGTGATCTACACGGGCTCGGACGAGTACGGCGACGTCGCGCGCGCAGAGGACGCGGGCGCGATCGGCTACCTGCACAAGGATGCGCTCACGTCACCGGACCTCGCCGACGCGCTGCACGTCCTGCACACGAACTACGTCAACCGGGTCCCCGACCCGGACTGACCGCTTACAAGCTGTTCATGGGCCGCGGCGGGGGCTGCGGGAGCGAGTGCGCCTCGACGTCGTCCTCGTCGTCCTCGGCGCGCTCCTCGGGCTCGGCCTCGTCCGGCATGCGTTCGTCGTCGCCCATGTCTCCTTGACGCTGGTCGACCACGGTCTCTTCCCTCGAGAAGCATTGCGGGAAACCCGCAACGGGAACCGTGATCTTCACGATGAGTCGAACGCCGTCACCTCCTACGGTGCGCGCAACACGAAAAGGGAGGCGGCTTTCGATGACCGGACGAACGACACAGGGCGACGCGGGAGACACCCGCTACGGGACGGCGATGGCCGGGTTGGTCTCCATCCTGCTGGGGCTGCTCGTCGCAATCCTTGGCTTCTTCGCGCTGATGATGTGGATCGATGCCCGAAACGCGCGGCACGATGCAGCTAGGTTGACCGGGCCGTCACCCGCGACGGCCGGCCCGGACACGACGGCCGGCTCGCTGACGAGCTACGCCGGCGCCGCACCGGCGAACGCGGACGAGCTGGCGGCGGCGCACGAGCCGTACCCGGCCGCGCTTCCGCCTGCGCCTGCAGGGCCGATGGCCGACGTGCACCTCGACCTGACCGACCTCACGATCGACATCGCGCCGGGCGTGAAGTACGCCGCGTGGGCCTGGGCGAAGGGAGCGCCGGGGCCGGTCATCCACGTTCGGCAGGGTCAGCTCGTGAAGGTCACCCTGACAAACCGCGGTGGGATCCCGCACTCGGTGGACTTCCACGCAGCCCGCATTGCACCGAACGAGGCGTTCACCGACGTCCTCCCGGGCAAATCGGTCAGCTACACCTTCCGCGCGAACGACCCAGGCGTGTTCATGTACCACTGCGGCACGAAGCCCGTGCTGATGCACATCGCGAACGGCATGTACGGCGCGATCGTCGTCGAGCCGAAACCGGGCGTGCTGCCGAAGGCCGACGAGAACTACGTCCTCGTGGCGAGCGAGTGGTACCTCGCGTCCGACGGGCTTGCGAAGCCCGCGCAGTTCGACATGGCGAAGGCGCACGCACGCCAGCCGGACTGGATGACCTTCAACGGCTATGCGGGGCAGTACGTCAAGCACCCGCTGACAGCCGACCCCGGTGATCTCGTGCGGTTCTGGGTCGTCGACGCCGGCCCGTCACTCGACACGGACTTTCACGTCGTCGGGACGATCCTCAACACGGTGTACGCCTTCGGGGACATGACGCCGAACGATGCTCTGCACGACGTCCAGACGGTGACCGTCCCGGCGGGAGGGGGCGGTGTGTTCGACGTTCGGATCGACAAGCCCGGTCTCTACCCGTTCGTGTCGCACGCGTTCGCGGCGGTCGATCAGGGGCAGGTCGGGCTCCTCGAGGTCGGCAACGTCCCCGGGACGATGAGCCACTAGCGAGCGCAGGGCGGCCCGGTTGCCCGGGCCGCCCGCACTCACTCCTCAGGGAGAGGCCTTATTTGCCGAACGTGTACGTCCACACGCCGCGGCCGTACGTGGCGGCGACGATGCGGTTCGGGTTCGACGGATCGAGCTCGAAGTTGACGAACGGCATGGCGGTCAGGTCGCCGAGGACCGCCCACGTCGCGCCGCCGTCTGACGAGACGAACGCACCGATGTCGGTGCCGACGACGAGCTTGCCGGCGACGGGGATGACCGCGTCGGCGGGCGCGTCCGGCAGGTCACCGGAGATGTCGGTGAACGTCTCTCCCGCGTCCTTCGACACGAACAGGTGGCCCGTGCCGAGGTTGGAGGTGTCCTCCCCCACGGCTCCCGGCGGGATCCAGTGGGACGAGTAGCCGCCGAGCGTGACGTAGACCGTCTTGCCCGTCGGATCGCTGCGGTCGATCCAGATCGACGTGATCCACCGCTCCGGCAGGCCCTTGGCCGCGGCGATGTGCCAGCCGTTGCTGCTGCCAAACGCCGCCGGCGCCGAGCCGCCCGCGTTCGTCGCGATCCCGCTGCGGAAGATCGCCTGCGACCGCGCGGAGCAGGGGCCGCAGAAGCCGACGTACGACGTGTTGCCGTAGAGATCCCCGGCCGTCGACGAGCGGTTCTTCGAGACGATCGGATCGGTGCCGAGGTCGAACACGGTCGTCCAGTTGTCGTACAACGGGCACGCCGCGTCCGGAATCGTCGGATCCGGATAGCAGTGTTCGTGGTACGGGTACGGCGTCTGCATGACCTCGCGCCCGGCCGCCTGCAGGTGGTCTGCATTCAGCGGGTCGAGGGTGAGCGGCGTCGCGAACTGCGGCTGCGTGAGCTGCGGGTTCAGCGACGACCACGTCTTGCCGCCGTCCGTCGTGCCGGAGACGGCGCCTTTCGCGTACTCCTCGACGATGCGCTGCGAGTTGTTCGGGTCGATGCCGGTGTAGAACCCGTCACCGCCGAAGATCATGTCCTCGCGGCCGTTCGGCGAGATCTTCAGCTCACCGTTGTCCTGCAGCCCCGCGACGACCGTGCCGTCCTTCGCCATCTGGGCGTCGTACGGCTGGAGCGTGTTCAGCCCCGTGTTGAGGTCGGACCAGTTGTCGTTCGAGAAGTCCTGGCCGGCCTGCAGGTGCTGCTTGTACGCACCGCCGTCGTTGCCGGCGAAGAGCGAGACGCCGCCGACGCCGTCCGGCACGAACATGCCGGCGTGCTGGTCCGGGTGCGTCGTCGTGCCGGGGATGACCTTCGTGTTCGAGCAGTTGACGCCGGACACGACCTGGAGGCACGCGTTCCAGTAGCGGCCGATCACCTTCCACTGCGTCGGCGCGGTCACAGGAGTCGGAAGCGCGTTCTCCCAGATCTCCTCGAGCCCGAAGACGATCCGCGTCGGGAACTTCGTCAGCGGGTCGGTCGCCGTCGGGTCGACCGAGATCCAGTTGTTGTACCAGGACTGGATTCCGGGGCCGTAGCCGAGGATCCCGACCTCGAGCGCGCTGCCGGTACCGGGAACGCGCAGCTGCTCGGGTGACATCACCTTCGTCCACGTCTTGCCGAAGTCGCTCGACTCGTACATGCCGTCGAGGTACGTCGCCTGTGCGAGGGTCTCGGTGCCGGTGCCCGTGCAGATCGGCACGTCGAGCGTCGGGTCAAGGCAGTTCGACAGCTTCGTCGCGTCCTGCACCAGTGCGTAGACGACGTCGTGGTTCTGGCCGTTGCCGTTCGCGATCGCGAGCGTCGTGCGACCGACCACCGGCGTCGGGGCGAAGCCGTTCTTCGTCGGGGCCGAGGCACCCGGGTCCTGGAACGCGAACGTCCCGGGCTGGCCGTTCGGCGACGTGTAGATGCCGTCCTGCGGCGCCATCACGATGCCGCTCTTCGTCTTCGCCTGACCGTATGCCCAGCCGACCGCGGCGATCACCGCGCCGGTGCCCGACTGCACGGCCACGTCGCTGACCGTGTTCGCGAACGTGCACTGCGCGTTGTCGCTCGTGTCGCCTGCACACGCGCCGGTCGGCAGGTTCACGTTCACGTACGACGTCCCGTCGTCGACCGAGCGGAAGAGACCCTTGCTCGTCGCGACGTAGCTGACCTGCGGATCCGTCGGGTCGACAACGACCTTGTACGTCGTCAGCCCGTCCGGAACGCCGGTCGACTTCGTCCACGTGCCGCCGTCGTCGCGGCTCGTGTAGACGCCGAGCCCGCTCGGCGTGAAGATCCCGCCGACCGCGTTGTCGCCGGTCCCGGCGATGATCGTGCCGCCGTTCGCGGGCGAGAACGCGAGACCGCCCATCGCCTGCGAGGGGATCCTGTCGCCGACCGACTGCCAGTTGCCGCCGCCGGTCGTGGACTCCCAGACGCCGCCGGTGGCGGGGGCCGCGAAGACGCGGTTCGGGTTGCCGGGGTCGAAGGCGAACGCGGTCACGCGCCCGGAGAGGCCCTTCCAGCCGAGCCGACTCGGGCCGCTGTTCACGGGATCGGTGCCCGCGTAGTCGGGCGAGTCCGCGTGCAACGGCGTCTGCCCGACGGGCGACCACGTTCCGCCGGTCTTCTGCTTCTTGGCGCGCTGGGCCATCGCGCTCGCGAAGGCGCCGGGCACCACCGTCTGGAACGGAGCGGTCTGCTTCATCGCGCGCTGCTCCGCGAGGGTGAAGCTCTCGATCGGCCCTTCGACGCTGCCGATGCGCTCGCACGTCGCGCCGTGACAGCCGGTGGCAAGGACGTTCGTGTGGGCGCGGAACGGGCTGTGACCCCGCGAGGCGACCGCGATCGTCGCTGCGACCCCCGCGAGGAGGAAGAGCAGGCCGACCGCCAGTTCCCGGCGAAGCCGTGGGAAATGCTTCATGTGTATGTGAGCTCCCTGAGGTCACGCGCACCCACTGGGCTGGGCGCGCTCGATCCGGGTCATGTGCCCGTTCCGATGTCGATCGCAAACCATATTTTTCGAATGATCTGTCAATCAACGAGCCAAAAACCTTTGCAGATGGCGATACTTCGCCGAATGTTCGACGACCTGCACAGCTGACCGCCGGCGCCCGCACGGACTGGTTCGTGCACCCCGGAACAGGCGAGGCGAAGCTCGACGCGGAGGCGCGACTCGAGCCGGTCGAGGGGGACTTCCTGCTCGGCGCGCGCGTCGAGGTCGACTTCGCGGCGACGTTCGACGCAGGCGTGCTCGTCGTGTGGCGCGACATGCGGACGTGGGCGAAGCTCTGCTTCGAGTACTCGCCCGAGGGCGAGCCGATGGTCGTGTCCGTCGTGACGCGAGGCGTGTCGGACGACGCGAACTCGGCCGTCGTGGACGGGGACGCCGTGTGGCTGCGCATCGCGCGCCTTGGCCCCGCGTTCGCCTTTCACTGCTCGACCGACGGCGAGCGCTGGAGGCTCGTGCGGCACTTCGCGCTCGGCGGTGAGGGCGAGGTGCAGGCTGGCTTCCTTGCGCAGTCGCCGACCGGCGCGGGCTGCGCCGCCAGGTTCTCGGAGATCGTGCTCCGCAGCGAAACGCTGAGCGACATCCGCAGCGGCGCGTAGTCCCCGCCGGGCCGCGGGCAGTCGCCCGCCCGCGGCCCCGGAATCGCAGCTAGAGCGCTCGGCGCCCGGACATCAGCGCGACGATCGCGACGACGAGCGCCACGACGAGCAAGAGGTAGAGCAGGTTGCTGACGGCGACGCCGCCGCCGACGGCGAGGATGACCAAGATCAGAACGATGATCCAGAGAAGAGGCATGTGTCTCCCGTGAAGGTCGATTACAGGGTCACGGTAAGAACGCGCAGAGTCCGTAGAAGGTTTCGGTCGAACCAGCGGCCACGGGTGTCGGACACTCACGCCGGAAACGCAGAATCCCCCGTTACCGGGGGCTTCTGGGAAAGCGGATGAAGAGACTCGAACTCTCGACCTTCTGCATGGCAAGCAGACGCTCTAGCCAACTGAGCTACATCCGCAAGGCTGCCCATTATAGCGGCGGTCAGGACACCCCGAGACGCTCCGCCATCGTCCCGGCGACCGCCTGGAGCCCCGAGAGAGGCCGGATCATCACGGTGAACCGCTCGATCAGGCCCTCCTCGTTCTCTTCGAGGATGTCGACCCCCTGGAGGTCGCGGTCGCCGACGTTTGCCTCGAAAAAGAGAATCGTCGTCCGACCGTCGCGCCACTCGTTCGTATAGCGGAAGCTCTCGAACACCGTCGCGACGAGGCGCAGGATCCCGTCGACGGTCTCCTTGCCGTGGTACGGCTTGTAGACAGCCGGGGAGCGGAATTCGACGTCGTCGGCCAGGGTCGCGAACGCCGCCTCGTGGTCATTCGCGAGGACGGCCTCAGCGAATGGATGCATCGAGAGCCTGGTTGACCAGCCTGTCGGCCAGCTCGTTGTGCGCGCGCTTCACATGCCGATACTCCACGTTCGCGAGCTTGTCCGCCAGCCGGATCGCCTGCTCGTACAGATCGCGCAGCGCCTCGTTCTTGACGCGGTACTCGCCGCGCATCTGCTTGACCATCAGCTCGGAGTCGGACACCACCTCGACGTCCGGCACCTGCAGCTCGATCGTCTTCCGCAGCCCTGCGATCAGGCCGGTGTACTCGGCGACGTTGTTCGTGGCCGTACCGATCGCCTCGCCTTCGGCGGCGAGCACGGTGCCGTCCTCCGTCTCGAGCACGAACCCGTAGGCGGCAGGGCCGGGGTTGCCGCGCGCGCCGCCGTCGGTGAAGAGCCGCGCCTTCACGACACGAGC
>CAZDEX010000070.1:8476-9398 GCA_964504405.1 uncultured Gaiellales bacterium
CGAACGCCGGCTCCTCGTACGGATGCGCGGTGCGCAGCGCCGCGACGACGTCGTCGTGACGCTCCACCGGGAAGACCGTCTCGAGGCGCACCTCGGGGACGCGCTCCTCCGCCCCGCGCTCCCCGACGGCGGGATCCGTCGACTCGCCCCCGAGGAACGTGCCGGTGCCGTCCGTGTACCACGAGCAGCGCTCGTAGTCGCCGATCCGGCCCGCGCCCGCATCGAACAGCGCGGAGCGAACCGCGTCCAGAGCGTCCGGCGGCACGAAGACGACGAGTTTCCGATTCACGGAGCGGGATGCTCGACGTTGTCGATCTGCGCGCGCTGCAGCTTGCCGCTGTAGTCGACGTAGACCGACTTCCACTCCGTGAACACGTCGAGCGCCGCCTGGCCCGCCTCACGGTGGCCGTTGCCCGTCTGCTTCATCCCGCCGAACGGCAGGTGCACCTCGGCGCCCGTCGTGCCGGCGTTGATGTACGTGATGCCGGTCTGCAGGTCGCGCATCGCCTGGAACGCCTTGTTCACGTCGCGCGTGAAGATCGACGACGAGAGCCCGTACTGCACGCTGTTCGCGGCGGCGACCGCCTCTTCGAACGAGTCGACCGGGATGAGAGCGGTCGTCGGCCCGAAGATCTCCTCCTGCGCGATCCGCATCTGCGGCGCGACGTCGGCGAAGACGGTCGGCCGGTAGTAGAAGCCGTGGCCCTCGACGCGTTCGCCACCCGTGAGCAGCTTCGCGCCCTCGTCCTTGCCGATCTCGGTGTACGAGTGGATCTTCTCGACCGCGGTCTCGTTGATCACCGGGCCGATCTCCGTGTCGTCCTCCCACGGAGCGCCGATGCGCATCTTCTCGGCGCGCGCGACGAGCTTCTTCTGCAGCTCCTCGTACACGCCGCGCTGGACGATCACCCGCGACGCCGCG
>CAZDEX010000071.1:0-9349 GCA_964504405.1 uncultured Gaiellales bacterium
GCACGTCGCCCATGCCGAGGATGCGCGACGCCATCCGGTCGGGGTGGAAGACCTCCAGCGCGTCGAGCTTCTCGCCTGTCGAGGCGAACTTGATCGGCTTGCCGGTGATCGCCTTCACGGAGAGCGCAGCGCCACCGCGCGCATCGCCGTCGAGCTTCGTCAGGATGACCCCGTCGAACGCGATTCGCTCGTCGAAGGCCTGCGCGACGTTGACCGCCTCCTGGCCCGTCATCGCGTCGAGCACGAGCAGGATGTTGTGCGGCTTCGCCTCGTCCCGCACGCGCGCGAGCTCTTCCATCAGCTCCTCGTCGATCTGCAGGCGGCCCGCCGTGTCGACGATCACCGTGTCGAGCCCCGCTGTCTTCGCGGCGTCCAACCCGCGACGGGTCGCCTCGACGGCGTCCTTGGTGTCGGTGCGGTACACCGGCACCTGGATCTGCTTGCCGAGCTGCTCGAGCTGGTCGATCGCGGCGGGCCGCTGCAGGTCGGCGGCGATCAGGCCCGGCTTGCGCCCCTGCTTGCGCAGCTGCAGCGCGAGCTTGCCGGCGGTCGTCGTCTTGCCCGAGCCCTGGAGGCCCGCGAGCAGGATGACGGTGAACTTGCCGAAGGCGAGACCCGACTCCCCTTCGCCCATCAGCGCGGTCAGCTCGTCGTGGACGACCTTCACGACCTGCTGCCCCGGGGTCAGGCTCTTCAGCACCTCCTCGCCCAGCGCCTTCTCGCGCACGCGCGCGACGAAGTCGCGGACGACCGTGAAGTTGACGTCGGCCTCGAGCAGGGCGAGCCGGATCTCGCGCATGGCGCGGCTGATCGACTCTTCGTCGAGCTTGCCCTTCTTCCGCAGGTCGCCGAGGGCGCCCTGGAGCTTGTCCGCGAGGCTGTCGAACATCGACCGCGCATGGTAGCCGGGCGCGGGCAGGCCTATATTCGACGAAATGCCTGCTCTGAGCCGCAAGACAGTGACGGTGCTGTTCGCGGACGTGGTCGACTACACGCCGCTCGGCGAAGCGCTCGACCCCGAGCAGGTGCGGGCCCTGATGACGAGCTACTTCGCCGAGATGCGGGCCGTGATCGAGCGCCACGGCGGCAGGGTCGAGAAGTACATCGGCGACGCCGTGATGGCGGTGTTCGGGATCCCCGCCGTGCACGAGGACGATGCATTGCGGGCCGTCCGGGCGGCTCACGAGATGCGCAGCGCGCTCGCGGCGCTGAACGAGGGCCTCGACGAGCCGCTTGCCGTCCGCACCGGTCTCGCCACCGGGGAAATCGTGACGGGCGAAGGCGACACGCTGATCACCGGCGACACGGTCAACCTCGCCTCCCGCCTCGAGCAGGCAGCCGGGGCGGGCGTGATCCTGATCGCGGATGCGACCTACCAGCTCGTGCGGGACGCGGTGGACGCCGTCGCGGTCGAGCCGCTCTCACTGAAGGGCAAGCGCGAGCCCGTCGCCGCGTGGCAGGTGAACGGCGTGCGCGAGCACGCACCCGGCCGCGCCCGGCGCTTCGACAGCGAGATCGTCGGCCGCGACGACGAGCTCGCGCTCCTGCAGCAGGCGTACGTGCGCGCGCTCGCGACGCCCGGCTGCCATCTCTTCACCGTGCTCGGCCCCGCCGGTGTCGGGAAGTCGCGTGTCGGACGCGAGTTCCTCGCGTCGGTGTCCGACGAAGCCGCCGTGCTCGTCGGCCGCTGTCTCCCGTACGGCGAGGGCATCACGTTCTGGCCGCTCCGCGAGGTGGTGCACACGCTCGGCGATGTTCGCCGCTATGTCAGCGAGTCCGATGCGTCCGTGCTCGAGACCGCGGTCGGCACCGCCGACTTCCCCGCGGCGCCCGAAGAGACGGCCCGCGCCGTTCGACGGCTCCTCGAAGGCGTCGCGCGCGAATGGCCGCTCGTCCTCGTGTTCGAAGACATCCACTGGGGCGCGCCGGCGATGCTCGACGTGATCGACCACGTGGCGACGGCGGCCCGCGAGGCCCCGATCCTCCTCCTGTGCCTGGCGCGGCCCGAGCTGCTCGACGAGCGGCCCTCCTGGGGCGGCGGCAAGACGAATGCGACGACCATCCTCCTCGAGCCTCTCGACGCCGGCGAAGCGGACCGCCTGATCGCGAACCTCACGGGCGACAGCCTCGACGAGACGCAGCGACAGGCGATCACCGAAGCCGCCGAGGGCAACCCGCTGTTCCTCGAAGAGCTCGTCGCGATGGTCGTCGACGAAGGCGCTGCCGATGTCGTCCCGCCGACGATCAATGCGCTCCTGTCAGCACGTCTCGAGCTGCTGCCGCCGGCCGAGCGAGACACGCTTACGGTCGCATCCGTCGTCGGGCGCTTCTTCTCCGCGGACGCCGTGGCCGCGCTCGCGGGCGAAGGCGCTCGCGCGGCGCTCGAGGAGCTGGAACGGAAGGACATCATCCGGGTGCAGCCGGTGGCGTTCACGCAGGGCGACGCATTTCGGTTCCGCCACATTCTCATCCGGGACGCCGCGTACGAGGGACTCGCGAAGGCACGGCGCGCGGAGCTGCACGTGCGCGTCGCGAGCTGGCTGGAGGAGAACGCACCGCAGCGCGAGGTGGACGAGCTCGTCGGCTGGCATCTCGAGCGCGCGTTTGCGCTGCGGCGCGATCTCGGCACCTCGGACGACGAGCTCGCGAACCGCGCCTACGCGTCGCTCGCGCGCGTGGGACGGCGGGCGCTCGCGCGCGGCGACGTCGGCGCCGCCGCGCAGCTCCTCGAACGCGCGATCGCGTTGCCGGGGCCGGTCGACCGGGACCGCATCGTCGCCCAGCTGGACCTCGTCTCGGCGCTCGTCGACCAGGGACGGCTGCCGCGGGCGCAGGAGCTCGTCGACGCCTCGGTCGATCGCGCCCGCGCTCTCGGGGAAGACGCACTCGTCGCGCGTGCGCTCGTGGAAGGCTCGCACCTGCAGTTCCATTCCGACCCCGAGCTCTGGGTCCAGACCGCGCGGACCGTCGCGGCGCAGGCACACGAGCCCCTCGAGCGCGCCGGCGACGAGGCCGGGCTCGCGCGCGCGTGGCTCCTCGTCGTGATCCACGCTTACATCCGCGGTCACAACCGCTCGCTCTCGGCCGAGCTCGAGCGCGCGCTCGATCACGCCCGCCGCGCGGGAAACGCCCGGCACGTGAGGACGCTGCTCGCGCTCGGCGCCTTGAGCCTCGTCTTCAGCGAGACGCCTGTCGACGACGCAGTCGAGCGCTGCGACGACCTGGTCGCGGAAGGCGCCGACCAGAGCATCGTGCGCGGCGCGCGCGCCTGCCTGCACGCGATGGCAGGGCGGTTCGACCTCGCGCGCGCGGAGTACGCCGACGGGCGCGCGATGCTCGCGGAGTTCGGGCGCAGGCGCCCCGGCGCCGTGCTCACCCTGTTCGCGGGGATCGTCGAGCTGTGGGCCGGAAACGCGCCGGGCGCGGAGCGGGAACTACACCAGGCCGCACGCACGCTCGAGTCGATCGGCGATCAGGGGACGCTCTCGACCGCGAGCCTGTACATGGCGGCCGCGCTCGAGGCGCAGGGGCAGCATCACGAGGCGCTGCGGTGGGCCGAGGCAGGCCGCCGCAATGCGACAGCGGCCGACGTCGTCTCGCAGGTGACGTGGCGAACCACGCTTGCCCGCCTCGTCCCCGAGCGGGCGATCGAACTGGCGACGAAGGCCGTCGCGGTCGCGGGAGAAACCGATCTGACGGTGCTCCAGGCCGATGCGGCGCTCTGCCTCCGCGACGTGCTGCTCGTGCACGGCCGAAGGGCGGAAGCCGCCGAGGCGGGCGCGCGCGCCGAGGGGCTCTACCGCGCGAAGGGGCATGTCGTCGGCGCTCAGTGGGTGGCAAGCCCGAGCCTGACCGCCATCTCCGCGTCCGCCTCGGGCGCTGACGCCGGCGGAACGTAAAGCGTCGAGAGCGGCGACAGGTCAGCATCCGCCAGCTGGTCCAGCCGCACCCGGTCGGCGACCGGACCGCCGATCGGGTACGGGGAGGCCTCGTAGACGACCACCTCATGCGCCGGCGCGTAGTGCTCGAGGAGACGCTCGACGAGCACGCCAACCGTGTCCATCCGCGCCTGTGAGACCGCGGTCGGATCACCGATCACCGTGATCTGCCAGAGGATCAGCGAAGCGGACGGATCGACGGGTCGGCGGTGGAGCAAGAAGTCGGTCGCGTCGTACGAGAGACACCCCCGGTCGGCCGGGTCGACTCCGAGATCGGCGAACAGACAGTCCTCGGCGGAGATGCCCGGCAGCATGCGGGCGTCGTGCCCTTCGCTCCGCGCGCGACGGACCGCCTCGTGCGACGGTCGCACGTAGACACCGGGGTGGCCGTAGAACGCGGCGCACGCCGACCGTCCGGCGCGCAGCGGCTCGAGAATGGCCTCCGTGATCTGCTCGTAGATCTCGTCGCGCACGACGCCGGGGCGGTAGTGCCCGCGCAGGTCGATCGCGTCCGCGCGCATCACGGCCAACCATTGGACGGCGATGGGGTCCGCCGCGAGATGGAGGAAGACGTCGGCGCGTTCGATCGCGTCACGCGCCTGGACCGTCAGGTGGACGCCGGCCGCGATCCCCGTGCCGACGACGGTCAGCGAGCTACGTGCCAAGCCTGGCTAATCGGCGTGCTTCCGGAACCACCAGATCGTCTCGAACGCGACGATCTCACCGTCGACGTCCAACTCGGCTTCCACCTTGATCCGCAGGTCGCGCAGCGTCCCCGCCGCGAGCAACTCGAGCTTCTCCCCCTTCAGGCCGAACGCCTCCGCCGCCTTGCGCGGGTTGGATTCGAACTGCGCGCGAAGCTCCTCGTTGCGCGAGAGCTCGATCAGGAACTCGGCGACCGTCATGCGGCTACGCTACAACGCGCACAAGCGCGGAGTCAACGTCAGACGGTCTAACCCGTAACGAGCGCGCGGGCGAAGTCGTCCGGGTCGAACGGGCGGAGGTCTTCCAGCCCCTCGCCGACCCCGACGAGCTTCACCGGCAGGCCGAGCTCGTAGGCGATCGCGACGGCGATACCGCCCTTCGCCGAGCCGTCGAGCTTCGTCAGCGCGACGCCCGTCACGCCGACGGCCTCGTTGAAGAGGCGCGCCTGCTGCAGCCCGTTCTGCCCGGTGGTCGCGTCGACGACGAGCAGCACCTCGTGCGGTGCGCCCTCGCGGCGGCCCGCGATCACGCGGCGGACTTTCGAGAGCTCGTCCATCAGGTTCGACTGCGTGTGCAGGCGCCCGGCGGTGTCGACGATCACGACGTCGGTGTCCGCGCCGACCGCGTCGTACGCGACGGCGGCGGGATCTCCCCCGCGCTCGCCGCCGACGAACGCGGCGTTGGCGCGCTGTGCCCAGATCTCGAGCTGCTCCTCCGCGGCGGCGCGGAACGTGTCGGCGGCGCCGAGCGTGACGCTGCGTCCGTGCTCGCGCAGCTTGTTCGCGAGCTTGCCGATGGTGGTCGTCTTGCCGGTTCCGTTGACGCCGACGACGAGCACGACCGCGGGCGCGTGCTTCAGGTCGAGGGTCGGAGGGTCGCCGAACAGCGCCGCGATCTCCTCGGCGAGCGCTGCGTTGAAGTCGGTCAGGTCCTGCCGCGCCTCGAGCCGGCGGATCAGCTCGGCGGTCGCGCGCACGCCGACGTCGGCGTAGATCAGCGCTTCTTCGAGACGCTCCCACGACGCGTCGTCGGCGGGGTCGAACGCCGCGACCTGCAGCTGCTCGGTGAGCGCGCGGCTCGACTTCCCGAGCGAATCGCGCAGGCGCGCGAAGAAGCCGCGCTGCTGCTCCTCGCTCTCGGCGGGCGCATCGGAGTCGCCCAGCAGTTGCCCCCAGCTTCTCGCCATCGACGGGCATTGAATCTGATTCGCGTCAGCGAACCAGATTCAAGGGTTGCACCAGCCGCTGCGGTTCGCGTAACGCATGAATCTGGTTCGGCTGCGCCGAATCAGATCTCCCGCGGCTACGCCGCGGCGTCGACGCGGTACGAGTGCCGGTACCCGGCGAGCGCGGCCGTGCTCGCGACCGGGATGCGGCCGGTGCCCGAGAAGACGTTCGCCGGCCAGTTGTGACGGCGGCGTTCGAGCTGCGTGTACCACCCGGCCGCGTCGTACTGCACGAGGAACAGCTCCACCTGGATCCCTTCGAGCCTGAACGCACGCTTCCAGTCGAAGCGCTTGCCCTCGATCCAGTCGAAGTACAGGCCGTCGACGATCGTCCAGTCCTCGGCGGGATAGAGCAGGTCGAGGTCGGCGTGCTCGCGCGGCGTGATCAGCCCGCGCAGCTCTTCACCCCAGCCGCCGAACACCCATGCGTCGACGCCCTTCGACGCGAGAAGCGATACCGCGCGCTCGACGAACGCGAGGTCGTTCATGCAGTCTGTGCGACCTCTTCGTCCCGTGGCAGGCGGCGCGAGACGATCTGCGACACGCCGTCGTTCCCCATCGTCACGCCGTAGAGCACGTCCGCCGCTTCCATCGTGCGCTTCTGATGCGTGATCACGATGAACTGCGCGCGGTCTGCGTACGTGCGCAGCAACTCGGTGAAGCGGCCGATGTTCGTGTCGTCGAGCGCGGCTTCGACCTCGTCGAGGAGATAGAACGGGCTCGGCCGCGCGAGGAAGAGCGAGAAGAGGAACGCGATCGCGCCGAGCGCCTTCTCGCCGCCGGAGAGGAGCGACAGCCGCGTCACGCGCTTGCCCGCAGGACGCAGCTCGACCTCGATGCCCGGCTCGTCGCCTTCCTCCTCGGCCTCCGTGAGCCGCAGGCGTCCCTCCCCGCCCGGGAAGAGCGTGGCCGCGACGTCGTGGAAGTGCTTCTCGACCGCCGCGAACGTCTCGGCGAAGCGCGTCTCGACCGTCTTCGTCAGGTCGTCGCGCAGCTTCTCGAGCTCGTCGAGGGATTTCTCGAGGTCGGCGCGCTGCACGGTCAGCTCTTCGAGCCGCTCCTTCTCCGCCTCGTACTCCTCCTTCGCGAGCGGGTTGACCTGGCCGAGCTGCTCGCGCCGCTTCTCGTAGCGGGCGAGCTTCTCGGCGAGCTCGTCGCGGTTCTCGCCTTCCGCCGGCTCGGACGCGGAGGCCTCGAGCCGGCGCTGCGCCTCGTCGCGCTCCGCGTCGGTGCGCGCGAGCTCGACGTCGATCGCCGACAGCTTCTCGCCTGCGGCGCTCGCGCGCTGGCGCTGCTCGACCTCCTCCGCACCGAGGCGGCGCAGCGCGGCGCCGAGCTCGGTCGTGCGTGCGGCCTGCGCCTCGGCCCGCTCGCGGACGGGCGCCTCGAACCGGTCGACGTCGACCGCGAGCGACTCTTCGAGCCGCTGCGATCCTGCGAGCAGCCGCTCGAGCGTCAGCTCGTTCGGGCGCCGTGTGCGCGCGGGGTCGGCGTCGGCGAGCGCGCGAGCGGCTGCACGCGCGCGCTCGGCGGCGTCGTCGGCCGCCTTCCCTGCTTCCGCGGCACGCGCGGAGAGGTCTTCGGCTTCCATGCGCAGCTCGGCGACCTCGCCCGTCGCGGGCGCGGTGCGACCGTTTGCGCGGCGCTCGGCCGC
Source organism: uncultured Gaiellales bacterium (assembly GCA_964504405.1). Classification (GTDB taxonomy): domain Bacteria; phylum Actinomycetota; class Thermoleophilia; order Gaiellales; family Gaiellaceae; genus PALSA-600. The sequence goes on from CAZDEX010000071.1 coordinate 7,523, forward strand.
GAGCGCGCGCCCGTCGGCTTCGGCGACGGCGTGACGCAGCTCGGACTCGCGCGCTGCGATCCCGCGCAGCTCCTCCGCCATGCGCCCGGTGCGCTCCGCGAGCGGCTCCTCGAGCCGTGCGGCGGAAGCGGCCGCAACCCTCAAGGTCTCATCGAGCCTTTCGGCACCGGCGACCAGGCGCCCGAGCCTGCGCGGATCGGCGCGGCGCACGTTGCGCAGGTGGGCGACGGGCGCGAACGTCTCTGCCGCTGCGCGTGCGCGCTCGGCTGCTTCCTCGGCGAGACGGCCCGCCTCGTCGGCGCGTGCTGCGAGCTGCGCCACCTCCTCCGTCAGCTCGCGGCGGCGCGCGTCGAGCTCGAGCAGCACCGCCTCTGCGGTCTCGCCGGCGAACCAGAGCTCGCCGCGCTGCGGGTCCCAGCCGATGCCGTCCGCGGTCACGGCCGGCACCTGCGATGCGAGGAGCGCGTCGCGCTCGACGACGGGCAGCTTCACGAGCTCGCGCGGATCGCGGCCGACGAGGACGAGCACCGAGCCGAGCCCGGCGGCCTTCGCCTTCTCGACGAGCTCGAGCCCGCGCTCGGGGTTCGCGGCGAGGATCGCCGACGCGCGATGACCGAGCGCCGCGGCGGTCGAGCGCTCGGCGCCCGTCTCCACCTCGAGGAGCTGCAGCGCGAGCTGCTCTCCCTCCTCCGCGAGCGCACGCGCCGCCGGCGGAATGCCCTCGCGCTCGGCGAGCGACTGCTCGAGCGCGGTGAGCCGCTCGCGCGCGAGCCGCACGCGTGCTTCGAGGTCCTCGCGCTCGCGCGCCGCGGCGCGCGCCGCAGCGTCGGCCTCGTCGGCGACCCGGCCGAGCTCGGCCGGAGAGGGGCCGGCAGGTGTGTGACGCGCCTCGACGAGCTCGACGTTCAGCTCGGCGAGAAGGCGCTGCGCGGACTCGTGCCGCACCCCGAGCCGCTGCGCCGCGCCGCGGAGCGCGAGGAGCGCGTCACGACTGCCGCCGGTGAGCTGCGACTCCGTCTCCGAGCGGCGCGAGAGAACACTGTCGAGCTCGGAAGCGAGCTCCGACTGGACGCCGCGCTCGATCGCGGCGACGCGTGCCCAGCGCTCCTCCGCCTCGACCTGCAGGCGCGCGCGCTCCGCGGCCGAGGCCTGCGCCGACGTCGCGGCGTCGCGTGCCGCCGCCTCGAGCTCGACCGACGCCGTGGGATCGAACGAACGCGCCGCCTCGAGCTCGGCGCGAATCGACGCGGTGAGCGACGCAGCCGACTCGCGGCGCAAGGCGAGGCGCTCGCCGCCGCTGCGCAGGCGGTACAGCGCCGCAGTCGCCTGCTCGCGCGCACCCGCGGAATCCGTCAGCTCTTCTTCTGCACGCTCGCGCTCGGCGACGAGCGCAGCGATCTTCTCGTCGAGCGCGCGCCGCTCTTCCGCGGTCGTGGCGCGACGCCGTTCGGCCTCCGCGCGCTTCTCCGCGAGGCGCGCGAGGTCGAGCGTCGCGATCGCAGCCTGCAGGCGCCTGATCTCCACGCCGAGCTTCTCGGCGCGCTCGGCCGCGGTCGCCTGCAGCGCGAGCGGACGCAGGCGCTTCTTCACCTCGTCCTCGAGGTCGCGTGCGCGGTCGACCTGTACCGCGACGCGCGCGAGCTTCAGCTCGGCGCGGTGGCGGCGGCGCTTGAAGCGGCCGAGACCGGCCGCCTCCTCGATCAGCTCGCGCCGTTCGGCCGGCTTCGAGTTGAGCACCGTCTCGACGCGACCCTGCGAGATCACGGAGCGCAGGCCGCCGCCGAGCCCGACGTCCGAGAGCAGCTCGATCAGGTCGAGCCGGCGCAC
>CAZDEX010000072.1:0-9335 GCA_964504405.1 uncultured Gaiellales bacterium
GCCAGGTCGACGTGCTCGGTGCGCACGGAGAACTCGCTGCGCTGCATCCGTGCGAGATCGAGCAGGTCGCGGACGAGCCGCTCGAGCCTGCCGGCCTCGAGCGCGATCACCTGCGCGGCCTCCTGCTCGCTGAAGGCGCCGTCCGCGAGACCCTCCGCGTAGCCGCGGATCGCGGTCAGCGGCGTCTTCAGCTCGTGGCTCACCGAGAGCAGGAAGTCGCGCTCGGCCGCCTGCGATGCGGCGAGCTGCACCGCCATACGGTTGAACGCGTCCGCGAGCCCGGCGAGCTCGTCGGTCCCTTCCGCAGGGAGCGGCTCGTGCCGCTCGCCCGCGGCGAGGGCGCGCGTCGCGGCGCCGACACGGCGCAGCGGCCGCGTGATCGACCGCGCGACGAGCAACGACAGCGCGGCGGCGAGCACCACACCGGCGAGGCCCGCGAACAAAAGGTCGACGAGGAACGGCCGCCACGCGGTCGAGCGCACGCTCGTCGGGCGCAACAGCAACAGCCCGAAGTGCGGCAGAGTGCGGTACGAGTAGAGCTGCCTCCGGCCCTGGTACTTCGTCTGGCCGTCGCTGCTGCGGTCTACGTCGGGAACCACTGTCGAGAAGAACCTCCGCGGCTGCGCGATGATGCGCACGCTCCCGGACACGTTGTCCTCTCGGATGAACGTGACGTGCTGCCTGCGCTGCAGCGCAAGATCGTCGGCGCGACGGGCGAGGTTCGACGCCTGCGAACGATCGACCTGGCGGCGCGTCAGGACCGCACCGATCCCGATCGTCAACGCGATCGTCAGCGCCAGCGCCGCGAGCGTGGCCGCGAACAGCCGCCCGCGCAGGCTGCGCATCAGCTGACTGCCTTGTACCCGGTGCCGCGGAGCGTGCGAATGAGATCCGGGCGCCCGAGCTTGCGGCGCAGCTGTGCGACGTGCACGTCGACGGTGCGCGTGCCGCCGGGGTATTCCTGGCCCCACACGCGATCGAGCAGCAGGTCGCGCGAGACGACGACGCCCGCGTTCGCCATGAAGAAGGCGAGCAGGTCGAACTCCTTCGCCGTCAGCTCGACGGGCTTGCCGCCCACGGTCACGTCGTGCGACTCGCGGTCGAGGACGACGTCGGCGAGCGAGAACGTGTCGCGATGGTCCTGCGGCTCGGTGCGGCGGAAGATCGCCTTCATGCGCGCGACGAGCTCGCGCGGCGAGAACGGCTTCGTCAGGTAGTCGTCCGCGCCGACCTCGAGCCCGACGACGCGGTCGGGCTCCTCGTCGCGCGCGGTCAGCATCAGGATCGGCACCTGCGATTTCTGGCGAATCTCGCGGCACACGTCGAAGCCGTCCTTGCCGGGGAGGCCGATGTCGAGCAGGACCATGCGCACCTGGTGACGGTCCAACTCGATGAGAGCCTCCTCGCCGGACCGCACCCAGATCACGCGGTACCCGTCGCGCGTGAGGTAGCCGCGGACGAGCTCTCCGACTGAGGGCTCGTCTTCGACGAGGAGAACGGTCCCCGCCATCGCCCGAATCGTATTAGAACGACGTGGCGCGCAAGCGGACTGCCGCCCCGCCGTCGATCCGCATGGTGGTCGCGAACATCTTCCGGCGCAGGTCCGTTATCTGCGCGGGCCGGCCGTCGAGGGTGACGATCGTCTGTGCGTTGACCGGGATCGCCTGCCCGCCCGCGGCGCCTTCGCGAAGCGTGACCTCCACGTTCGTCACCTGCAGGATCCGCCCGCGGTCGAGGATCAGCGTGTGCGGCTGCTTCCTGAACGTCACGTTGATCTCGGCGTGGGACCAGGTCCCGGGGATGCGAGGAATCTGCGGAATCCCGCCGCCGCCGCCGGCTGCGACACCCGCGGACGCCAAGAGGGAGAGGGAGGCGAGGAGGAGGGCGAGTCGCCGCATGGTCTGACTATCGCCATTTCCGGTCACGCTGCCGTTGCCCGGACGTAAGGGGGACGTAAAAGAGAAAGGCCGGCTCGCGCCGGCCCTTCTGTTCCCTTGCTTGGTTCAAGCCACTCGCGCCTGGTCGGTGGGTCAGTTGGCACCTCAGCCCGACCTCACCCGTCAATGTGCCTTCGACCTGCGCTCTCGGCTCGGAATCCTGTCGATCCGTTCGGACGGAGCCGCTCGGATCTACAACGCCATTCGTCCCGAGAAGGTTCTGGCCTGACCGGGTCGTTCCTGCAGGGAATCATCGACCTCCGGCGGTACCTGGGCAATGGGCCATCCGGCCTACTCCGCCAGAGGCTTGATGTGGAATTGCGCGCGTGAATTCCACATCAAGCCTCTAGCTCGACGGAAGAGGCCGGGTTGAGCGCATTCCAGGTCGTCACGTAGCCGCTGATCTCCCGCCGCTCGTGCAATGCACTCGGCGCGCCGGGTAACGATGCGGTGACGACCTCGCCCTCGATCGTCTCCACGTGAACCTGCACCGCGCGCAGGAAGTCGCAGAAGCGATCGATGTCTTCGGGCTGGAGTATGCGCAAGCGGTGCACACGTCTTCCATCGCACGTCAGACGTGGTGCACCGATCCCTCGTGCATGGTTGACGACCGTGCTTCACCCACGGTCATACCGGTCTCACACAGCTTTACGAAAGGACGGCGTCTTGCCGCACCCGGTGCTTACAAAGTTCTGACAACGTGGCCGAATGACCCACGATCCAACACGCCTCGTCCGCTGCACGAGCTGCAGCCGCGACTACGAGGTGACCGTGCTGAGCAAAACCGTCGGCTGCCCCGACTGCGGCGGCACGAGCTGGGTGTCGACGCGGATCGCTGCGCGCGACGACGAGCTCCCCACCGTCGCACCTGTGTAGCGGCGCGCTCCCTCGCTAGTGGACGAGCGAGAGCATCTTGAACATCGGCAGGTACATCGCGATGATGATCACGCCGACCATCAGACCGACGCCGATCATCATGATCGGCTCGATGATGCTCGTGAGCGTCTCGATCGACGCGTCGACCTCTTCCTCGTAGAAGTCGGCGATCTTCCCGAGCATCTTGTCGAGCTCTCCGGTTTCCTCGCCGACCTTGATCATCTGCGAGACCATCGGCGGGAAGACGGGGTTCTCGACGAGCGGCTGCGAGATCGGGACACCCTCGTGCACCTTCGTCTTCGCCTCGATCAGCGCCGACTCGACGACCCAGTTGCCTGCGGTCTGCGACGTGATCTCGATCGCCTTGATGATGTCGACGCCCGCGGCGACGAGCGTCGAGAACGTGCGCGAGAAGCGTGCCATCGTGATCTTCAGGACGACGTCGCCGATCTTCATCGGAAGGCGCAGCTTGAAGCGGTCCCAGTTGCGCTGTCCGTGCGCGGTCTTGCGCCACTTCTTGAAGGCGTAGGTGCCGCCGCCGCCGAAGATGAGGAGCAGGTACCAGTCGGCCTTGATGAAGTTGGATGCGTCGACCACCCACTGGGTCAGTGTCGGCAGCTTGCCGCCGAGGGTCAGGAAGACCTTGCTGAAGAACGGGACGAGGAAGAGCAACATGCCCGTGAGGACGAGGGTCGCGAAGATCAAGACCATCATCGGGTACATCATCGCGCCCTTGACACGGCTCTTCAGCTTCGTCTCTCGCTCGATCTGGAACGCCATTCGGTCGAGCACCTGGTCGAGGATTCCCGCCGCCTCACCCGACTCGACCATCGAGACGAAGAGCTGCGTGAAGACCTTCGGGTGCCGTTCCATCGCCTGGCTGAGCAGAAGACCGCCTTCGACGTCAGCGCGCAGCTCGCTGATCACCTGCGCGAGGTACTTGTCGTCGGTCTGCTCCTCGAGGATGACGAGCGCGGCGACGACGCTGAGGCCGGCCTCGATCATCGTCGCGAACTGGCGCGAGAAGATCTGCAGCGACTTCGGCTTGATCTTCTTGAACGCCGTGCGGACGCCGTCCTCGCCCGCCGACGGCAGCTCTTCGAGCCGCTCCGCGAGCAGGCCGCGAATGCGCAGCTGCTCGCGCGCCGCGTCGAGCGTCGGGGCGTGGATCTCGCCGTCTGCGAGGAAGCCCTGGGCGTTGATTGCGGAATAGGCGAAAGCGGCCATTCAGATCCGAGTATCGGCGTTCGCGACGCTCGGCATTAGCACGGTGGCGCACCGACCGGATTGCCCGTCGAGCAGTCGAAGGTCGAGACCTGCGTCGCGAGCTCCTGCGCGGTCGTGTCGGAGCGCACGACGACCGACACCGTCTTGGTCGCGCGCGACGCCGAGATCGGCGCAGCCCACAGGATGTACGTGTCGACGTAGTAGGTGCGCCCGTCCGGGGACGGCGGCGACGTCGCGTTCGACATCAGCCTGTGCGCCACGCACGGGTTGATGCCGTTGGCGCTGAAGTACGTCGAGACGCTCGTCGAGCCGCTCGCGACCGTGCAGCTCCAGCTGCTCGTGTTCGCGTTGTTGCGCGGCCCCGTGTTCCCGCAAACCGGGGTCTTTCCCGACGGACAGAACTGCGTGTCGCCGATGTACGTCCCCGTCGTCGGCGCACCGGCCGTGTCGAGACCGATCGCGTCGTACGGCATCGTCCGATACAGCTCCATCTGCTGGTCGGCGAGCAACGACGCGGTGTTGAGCCTCGACGCGCGCCCGAGCGCCGCCGCTCCTGCGCCGAATGCTCCGATGATGGCGAGCAACGCGATCTGGAGCACGACCATCGCGATCAGCAGCTCGATCAAGCCGAATCCCTCTTCGGACTGGACGCGCTCCATCGTCACGGAGTCGACAGCAGCTCGATCCGGTAGCGCTTGCCGTCGGTCTGGTTCTCGAGGGTGACCGGCTCGTGCACGCGCAGCGTGAGCGCCGCGTCGCCGGTTGCATACGACCCGCCGACGATCCCGATCTGCACGCTGGCCTTCGTCCGCGCGATGAGGCGGAAGACGGGCGCGCCCGTCGGGAACGTGCCCTGGCTCCCAACCCGCGAGACGGTGCCGTTGACGGAGATCGACACGGTGGGCTGCACCGGGGTCGTCACGGTCGGGGCCGTCGTCGCCGCCGCCGAGGTCGTCGTCGTCGGGGTCGTCGGCGTCGTGGTCGTGGGCGGCGCACTCGACAACACGACGCTCGCTCCCGGCGCAGCCGGGGTCGCGGTCGGCGTCGCAGTCGTGCTCGTCGGCGTCGTCGTGGTCGTCGTCCTCGTCGTCGTCGTCGAGGCCGCCGGCACGTCGGCGCCAGCCTTGCCCGCCACGCCGGCGTCGGAGCTCGAGACGCTCCTCGACGCGCTCGCGTCACTGCTCGTGACCTGCGGCGTGAACGGATTCTTCGTCTGGAAGACGCTGAACGACACGAGCTGGCCCGCCTGCGAGCTCGGCGGGACGTCCGTGTTCACGAGCTGGCCCGTCGGCGCGGCGCTCGTCGCCGAGCCCCCCGCGACGTTCGGGAGGACGCTGCTCGGCCCCGGGTCGTACGTCGAGCCGGGCGGTGCCTTCTTGTTCATGACGGCGAGCATCGACGGAATCTCGTACGCGGCGACAGCCAGGAAGAGCACCGTGCCGACGATCGCGGCGATCTTGACGCGCTTCTCGCGCTGCTTGATCGGGTCGACCTTCTTCTTCTTCTTCGTCGCGGCCACGGCTACGGAGTCACCCCCGCTGCGGTCGCGCCCGCTGGAGGCGTACTCGTGGCGGCGGTCGGTGTCGTCGTGGTGGACGTCGTGCCCGTCGGGGTCGTCGTCGTCGTTGTCGGTGCGACAGACGTCCCCGAGGTGGCGGGCGCGCCGGAGCCGTAGACGTAGGCGTTCACGAACAGCTCGGCGGTGATCTTCGGGAACGAATCGCCGGTGACGTTGAACGTGACGGTGTCGACGTTGAACAGGCGACCGTTCGCCTGCAGCTCGCCGTTACGCACCGCGACGAGGCTGCGCAGGCGGTAGAGGAAGTCGCTGAGACCGTAGAAGTCGCCGGTGAAGAGCAGATGGATGCGGTTCGTCTGGTACGAGCCGCGCGGCAGCTGGCCGCCGATCACCGGTTCGATCAGGTCGAACTTGATACCGGCTGCGCGCGCGACGTCGCTCAGCGTGAGGATGATCCCCGGCATGTCGACCTGGTCCGGCATCGCACGCGCGAGACGGAAGAGATCGGCCGTCTGGATCGTCGGCGGGTGCTCGCCTGCCTTCAGCTGCGCCTCGCGCTGATAGATCTTCATCTGCACGTCGTCGGCCCGCTTCTGCAGCTTCGTGGCCTGCGCGTTCTCGGGCGAGACGACGAACATGTAGCCGACGATGCCGACGAGCACGACCGCGAACCCGGCGAGCGCGAACTGAATGCGCTTGTCGAGCTTCGCGAGCTTCTTCTTCATGACGCGGTCCCCCTGCGCACGTTGCCTGCGAGAACGAAGTTGAACATGCCCTTCGGGCATGAACCGGCGCTCGCTCCGCTGCCCGCCGATTCGGACCTGCTAAGCGTCATGCCGGAGAGATCGGGCACGACCTGGAGGCGCGCCAGGAACCGCGCGACCGACTCCTGCGAATACGTGCAGCCGGTGACGGTGAAGCCCGTCGGCGTCGTCGCCTGCGCGGTCGTCGTCGGTGTCGTCGCGGGAGCGAGCGACGGCGACTGCGCGTTCAGCGTCACGAGCCAGACGTCGCTCGGGACGACCTGCGAGACCTCGCGGAGCACGCGGTCCCACGCGATGCGCAGGCCGAGCGCCGTCGCGAGCGCGGTCACGCGCGTCTGGCGCTGCTGCGGCAACTGCGAGACGACGGGCGAGGCGGGGGCCGGCGCGGGGATCGCGTCGTACTGCGCCTGGACCTGCTCGAGGGCACGCTGCTTCGCCGCGACGCCTGCGCTCGCGGACAGGAACATCACCGCGATCAGGGCGCTCACGAGCACCGTCCCGATGCACCCCGCGAGCACGGGAAGCGGCGGCAGCTTGCTGCGGCCGTCCTGCTCGTCCTTGGGGAGAAGGTTGACTGCGCGCATCGGCTAGCCTTCGATCCCGAGCCCGATCGCGACGGTCAGCGACCCGAGTGCGTACTCCGGCTCGCGGAACTTCTTGGGGATCGCCACGCGGTTGAGCGGATCGCCGACGCGCACCGGCACGCCGATCAGCCGGTTCAGCTCCTCGGCGAGCCCCGGGAGGTGGGCCGTGCCGCCCGTCAGGACGAGCTCGCCGATGCCCAGCGAGCTCGGCTGGTTCTGGTAGAAGCGGAGACTGGACACGAGCTCGCGTGCGAAGGACTGCAGCTCGCGCATGACGGCATCGCGCGCCGTCGCAAGCGCCTCCTGCGTCACGCCCTCGGGCAGCTCCGTGCTCTGCGCGACGAGTGAGAGCGCGTGCTTCAGCGGCGTCGCTTCGGAGGGCGCGCAGTCGAGCGCGCGCGCGATCGCGACGGAGAGGCTCTGCCCGCCCCAGCCGAGCACGCGCGTGAATTCACAGACGCGGCCGTCGGAGACGGCGAAGGTCGAGCGGTCGTGTCCGACGTTGACGACGACCTGCGCACCGTTCGCGGGCGGCGCGTCGGGCGCGAGCGGCGCGTTCAGCGCGCGCAACATCGCGAAGGCTTCGAGGTCGATTCCCGACACGCTGATGCCCGCGTTCTTGCACGCGGCGACATAGCGGTCGACGAGCTCGCGGTAGGCGACGACGAGCAGCACGCGTCGCGTGACCTGGCCCGTCTCCGCGTCCGTCGACTCGGACAGCAGCTGCCAGTCGAGCACCGCTTCCTCGAGCGGGATGGGCAGCGTCTCCTGCGCGCGAAAGCGAATCGCGTTCGCGAGCTGCTGCGGATCGTCGATACCTGCGATCTCGAACGTGCGCACGCCGATGCGGTTGTTCGCGATGCCGAGGCGCACGCCCTTCTTCGGGAGCTTATGCTTCGCGAACAGCTGCTTGAGGGTCTCCGCGAGTGTCTCGACGTCGCGCAGCTCGCCGCCGACGACGACGCCGTCCGGCAGTGGCTCACGTGCGATCTGGAGGAGCTGCGGCGACTCGCCGTTCGACACACGCGCCGCCGCGACCTGCGAGGCGCCGATCTTCAGCCCGACGAGCGCGCCCTTCGCGCTCGGGCCCTTCTCGATCTTCTGCTTCGGCTGCTTCGGCTGCTTCGGTGCCTTCTCGCCCTTCGCCGGCTTGTCGGCCTTCGGCGCGCACTCGATCTTCGGCTTGCCGAGCGAGAGCTCGCGCTTCCAGAACGGCGCCTGCGCGGCCTTCGGCTCCTTCGGCTGCTTTGGCTCCTTGACCTTCTTCGCCTTCGGCTCCTTCGGCGGCTTCACCACCTTCGCAGGGCGCTTGACCGAGAGCTCCTTCTTCCAGAACGGCTGCGCCTTCGCGGCGGGCACGGGCTCGGCCTCCGGGAGCGGCGTGGGCTCAGGGACGACCACCGCCGCCAGGTCCGGCGGCGGCAGGGGCGGCGCCACGCGCGGCAGGTCGACCTTCGGCGCAGGGATCGCCGGCATCCCGTCGGGGAGCTCGTTCGGGTCGAAGTCGCGGGTCAGCCAGCCGTAGTCGCCGGTTGTCGGCGGGAGCGGCGACTCCTCTACGGGCTCCTGGGCGGCAGGTGCAGGCGCTGACTCCGCCTCCGGCACGTAGGCGGCGATGCGCTCGGTGACCGACGTGACCGCCGGCTCGGGCGTCCGCTCCGCCGCGACGCGATTCTCGTTCTGCTTCGGCTTGCGGCCGAAGGAGATCTCCTTCTTCCAGACCGATTCGGACGTCGGCTTCGCCTGCGGCTCAGGTGCCGACGCAGCGGCCTCGTCCTTCGGCTTCTTCGACTTGCGGCCGAACGAGATCTCCTTCTTCCAGATCGAATCGGACACGCGAAGGCCTACCCTTCGGAGACGCGCAGCCCGCCGAAGAGCGGCTCCGCAGGCTGTGCGGGTGCGTGACCGTTGCTGTGGCCGTAGCCGTTCTGCTCTGCCGCGGGCGCGTCGGGATCGTCGTACCCCGCGCGCTCGAGCAAGCCGACGAGCTGCTCCGGCCGCGACGAGCGGGTGATCGCAACGTCCTTCGTGACGACGCCACGCAGGATGAGCTCTGCGAGCGACTGCTCCATCGTGACCATGCCCTTCGCGGTTCCGGTCTGCATGACGGAGTAGATCTGCTCGACCTTGCCCTGACGGATCAGGTTGCGGACTGCGTCGTCCGGCAGCAGGATCTCCAGCGCGGGCACGCGGCCCTGGCCGTCGGCCGTCGGCAGCAGCGCCTGCGTGACGACGCCCTGCAACGTGCCGGCGATCTGGACGCGGACCTGCTCCTGTTGCTCCGGCGGGAACACGTCGATGATGCGGTCGATCGTCCCGGGCGCCGACTGCGTGTGCAGCGTGCCAAAGACGAGGTGCCCCGTCTCGGCCGCGGTCATCGCCGTCGCGATCGTCTCGAGGTCGCGCATCTCGCCGACGAGGATCACGT
>CAZDEX010000073.1:0-1543 GCA_964504405.1 uncultured Gaiellales bacterium
CTCGACGAGTTCATCGACGCGATGCTCGCGATCGCGCGCGAGGCGAAGGAGAGCCCGGAGCTGTTGCACGACGCTCCGCACGACCGTCCCGTGCGGCGGCTCGACGAGGTGCGCGCTGCGAAGAGCCCCGTTGTCCGCTACCGGTTCGAGGACCATCCCGTCGAGCACGGGGCAGGCGACCGTCAACTCGAAGCACAGAAGGGAGCCTGATGCCCGAGAACCAGTACCACGAGCCGCCGGACGAGCTGTCCGCGGCGACGCGCACGTTCGCGCGCATGATCACGTCGCTGACCGAGGAGGCGGAGGCGATCGGCTGGTACGAGCAGCGCATCTCGGTCGAGAAGGACGACGACGCACGCGCGATCATGGAGAACGCGCAGCAGGAGGAGTTCAAGCACTTCGCGATGGACCTCGAGTACCTCCTGCGCCGCAAAGAGAAGTGGCGCATCGCGTGCGAGGGCGTGCTCTTCCACGACGGCGACATCGTCGAGCTCGGCGAGAAGGCCGAGGAAGCGGAGGACGACGCCTAGACGCTTAGCGGCGGCGGTTGCCGCCGAACGACGCGAGATTCGCATCGCCGACGAGAAACGACGCGGCGAAGGCAGCGAGCCCCCACGCGACGTAGTCGCTCCAGTTGGTGGTCGAGAGCGCGGCGACGACGAAGAGCACGACGGCGACCAGCAAGAGGAGGCTGCGGAGTCCGAGAGACATCCCCGTCCAGTTCTCGGCCGGCCTCGATATTCCTGCTGGACGCGGGCGGCTAGCTAGCCGGCGTCCTCCCAGAAGCTCTCGAGGATCTCTGAGTCACCACTCTCGCCGGCGCCGAACGCGAGGTACTCGAGACCGTCCGGCCCCGCCTCGAAGCCGCGGGCGACCGCCGGAGCGACGCGCACCACGTCCCACTGCTTCAGCTCCCGGGTCTCGTCCTCGAGGGTGATGGAGCCCCCGCCGGAGAGCACGACGTAGAACTCCTCCTGCGCCTCGTGCCTGTGGCCGAACGGCTGGCGAAAGTTCGGCGCGAGCTTCTGGTAGCTGAACCCGCCCTGCTGCGCATCGGTCGCCTTGCGGCCGAAACGCGCCTCGAGGTTCGGCGACAGGCCGAACTTGACGGCCTGGTCCTCGAGTTCCTTGATGTTCACAATCGCGTAATCACCCGCCATGCGGCACCCCCTCGTCGTTTGCGACTCTGTACGGCATGCAGACACGCAGACTAGGACAAGGACTCGAAGTTTCGGCGCTGGGTCTCGGTTGCATGGGCATGTCGGAGTTCTACGGGACGGCTGACGGGGGCGAGGCGATCGCGACGATCCACCGCGCGATCGAGCTCGGGATCACGTTCCTCGACACCGCCGACATGTACGGCCCATTCACGAACGAGCGCCTCGTCGGCCGCGCGATCGCGGACCGGCGCGACAAGGTCGTGCTCGCGACCAAGTTCGGCAACGAACGGAACGAGGACGGGAGCTGGGTCGGGATCAACGGCTCGCCCGACTACGTTCGCAAGGCCTGCGACGCGAGCCTCGATCGGCTCGGCGTCGACCAC
>CAZDEX010000073.1:1553-3386 GCA_964504405.1 uncultured Gaiellales bacterium
GACCACATCGACCTCTACTACCAGCACCGCGTCGACCTGCACACGCCGATCGAGGAGACGGTCGGCGCGATGAAGGAGCTCGTCGAAGCCGGCAAGGTCCGGCACCTCGGCCTCTCCGAGGCGGCGCCCGACACGATCCGGCGTGCGAACGCCGTGCACCCGATCACGGCGCTGCAGACCGAGTATTCGCTCTGGGAGCGCTCGCCGGAGGACGAGATCCTCGGAACGGTGCGCGAGCTCGGCATCGGCTTCGTGGCGTACAGCCCGCTCGGCCGCGGCTTCCTCTCCGGGCAGATCAAGTCGCTCGACGATCTCGACGAGAACGACTTTCGCCGCCGCGGGCCGCGCTTCCAAGGCGACAACTTCCAGAAGAACCTCGACCTCGTCGTGCAGGTGGAGGAGATCGCACGGGAGAAGGGCGTCACGTCGAGCCAGCTCGCGCTCGCGTGGGTGCTCGCGCAGGGTGAGGACATCGTCCCGATCCCGGGCACGAAGCGCGTCAAGTACCTCGAAGAGAACGCACAGGCGGTCGACGTCGAGCTGACGGACGACGATCTGCGTCGGATCGAGGACGCGTTCCCGAAGGGCGCGACGTCCGGTGACCGCTATCCCGACATGTCGACGGTGAATCGTTGAGCAAGGTGCAGAAGACCGACGCCGAGTGGCGCGCGGAGCTCTCACCCGACCAGTACCACGTGCTGCGCGAGAAGGGCACCGAGCGGCCGTTCACCGGGGAGTACGACCACACGTTCGACGACGGCACGTACCACTGCGCCGGCTGCGGGGCGCAGCTGTTCACCTCGGAGGCGAAGTACGACTCCGGGTGCGGCTGGCCCGCGTTCTACGCGCCTGCCGCCGGCGACGCCATCGACGAAGAGACGGACACGGCATACGGGATGGTGCGCACCGAAGTGATGTGCTCGAGCTGCGGCGGCCACCTCGGCCACGTGTTCCCGGACGGCCCGCATCCGACCGGCCTCCGCTACTGCATCAATTCCGCAGCACTCAAGTTGGAGGAGAACTAGTGGAAAAGAACGCAACGTTCGGTGCCGGCTGCTTCTGGGGCGTCGAGGCGGCGTTCCGTCGCATCGACGGCGTGACGGGCACGCGGGTCGGCTACGCCGGTGGCGGCGTCGACAACCCGACGTACGAGCAGGTGTGCTCGGACGCGACCGGGCACGCCGAGGTCGTCGAGGTCACCTACGACGAGGAGAAGGTCCCCTACGAGCGCCTGCTCGCGACCTTCTGGGCCGAGCACGACCCGACGCAGCTCAACCGCCAGGGGCCGGACATCGGCTCGCAGTACCGCTCGGTGATCTTCGTCGAAGACGAGGAGCAGCGTGCAGCCGCCGAGGCTTCGCGCGACCAGGTGCAGGCGCGGCTGTCGCGTCCCGTCGTGACGCAGATCGAGGACGCGCCGCCCTTCTGGGAGGCCGAGGACTACCACCAGCGCTACCTCGAGAAACGCGGCCTCGCGAGCTGCACGCCGCGCCTCGCGACCGTTTCGTAGTCGTCCGGTCCGGCTACCCGTACCTGCGGTGAGCGTTCATCCGCAGGTGCGGGTCGTCGTGCGGGCGGTGTTGCCGATCGGGCGCCGTGCGAACGCGGCCGAGGCGATCGAGGGCGACCTCGCGGCGCAGCTCCGGGGGCTGCCGAACGAGCCAGGTGTGCGGAAGAGCCTCTAGGGGCACCGACCACCCATGCTCGAGCCTCCCGCCCCGACGCCCGACCCGCTGCCGGACCCGATGCCCGGCGACCCGGCGCCCCCGGACACAGGTCCGGATCCGACGCCGCTCCCGCCGGATCCGAACCCGCCGCAGATCTAGAGGTTTG
>CAZDEX010000073.1:3486-9329 GCA_964504405.1 uncultured Gaiellales bacterium
CCCCGGTGATCACCATGGTCGATCAAGGGCCGGTTGACCAAGCCCTCGTTCGGTGGTTCACCGCGATGCTTGACCCGCGAGGCGCTACGCCGAGGCGGCTTCGCGCTTGCGCTTCGACGCGGCGCTCGCGCGCTTCGAGGCGTTCAGCTCGACCTTGCGCAGGCGCACGCCCTTCGGGGTCACCTCGACGCACTCGTCGTCGGCGATGAACTCGAGCGCCTGCTCGAGCGAGAGCGGGCGCGGCGGGATCAGGCGGATCAGCTCGTCGGCCGACGAGGCACGCATGTTCGTGAGCTTCTTGGGCTTCGAGGCGTTCACGTCGAGGTCCTCGCGGCGTGAGTTCTCGCCGACGACCATGCCCTCGTAGAGCTCGTCGCCCGGTGCGATGAAGAGCGAGCCGCGCTCCTGCAGGTTCTCGATCGCGAAGCCGGTCGCCTGACCGCGCCGGTCCGCGACGAGGCTGCCGGTCGGACGCGTTCGCAGCTCGCCGAACCACGGCTCCCACTTCTCGAAGACGTGGTGCATGATCCCCGACCCGCGCGTCTCGGTCAGGAACTCGGTGCGGAAGCCGATCAGGCCCCGAGCCGGTACCAGGTACTCCATGCGCGCCCAGCCGGTGCCGTGGTTGACCATCTGCTGCATGCGGCCCTTGCGCAGCGCGAGCAGCTGCGTGACGACGCCCACGAACTCCTCGGGCACGTCGATCGCGACACGTTCGACGGGCTCGTGGCGCTTGCCGTCGATCTCGCGCACGAGCACTTCGGGCTTGCCGATCGTCAGCTCGAACCCTTCGCGGCGCATGATCTCGGCGAGCACCGCGAGCTGCAGCTCGCCGCGCCCCTGCACCTCCCACGTGTCAGGACGCGAGGTGGGGAGGACGCGCAGCGAGACGTTGCCGACGAGCTCCTGGTCGAGGCGCTGCTTGACCTGGCTCGCGGTCAGCCTGTCGCCCTCCGTGCCGGCGAGCGGCGATGTGTTGATCCCGATCGTGATCGACAGGCTCGGCTCGTCGACGACCGTCACCGGTAGCGGCCGGGGGTCGACGGGGTCGGCGATCGTCTCGCCGATCGTCACGTCGGGGAGGCCCGCGAGCGCGACGATCTCGCCCGGGCCTGCCTCGTCGGCGGGAACGCGGTCGAGCGCCTCGGTGACGAGCAGCTCGGTCACGCGCGCGTTCTGGATCTCGCCGTTGGCGCGGCACCAAGCGATCTGCTGACCCTTCTTCAGTGTCCCGTGGCGCACACGGAGCAGCGCGAGCCGGCCGACGTACGGCGAGGCGTCGAGGTTCGTGACGAGCGCCTGCAAGGGGTGATCCGGGTCGTAGGTCGGCGGCGGGATCGTCTCGAGCAGCGTCTCGAAGAGCGGCGTGAGGTCGTCTGCGAGCTCGTTCGGATCGAGCCCCCCCTTGCCGTCGCGCGCGATCGTGTAGACGATCGGGAACTCGATCTGCTCGGCGGTCGCGTCGAGGTCGAGGAAGAGCTCGTACACCTCGTTGACGACCTCCTCGACGCGCGCGTCCGGCCGGTCGATCTTGTTCACGACGAGCACGACGGGGAGGCGCGCCTCCAGCGCCTTGCGCAGCACGAAGCGCGTCTGCGGCAGCGGCCCCTCCGACGCGTCGACGAGCAGGAGCACGCCGTCGACCATCGTCAGGCCGCGCTCGACCTCGCCGCCGAAGTCGGCGTGGCCCGGCGTGTCGACGATGTTGATCTTCGTGTCGCCGAGACGCACGGACGTGTTCTTGGCGAGGATCGTGATGCCCTTCTCGCGCTCGAGGTCGCCCGAGTCCATCACGCGCTCTGCGACTTCCTGGTTGGCGCGGAACGAACCGGACTGCCAGAGCATCGCGTCGACGAGCGTGGTCTTGCCGTGGTCGACGTGCGCCACGATGGCGACGTTCCGGAGATCGGTGCGCTGGGCGAGGTTCTTCGTCACGGCGCCCGGCAGGGTAGCGAGAGGCCTAGCCCCGCTTGGGCGTAGACGAAGACCATCGAGCGGGCCAAGGCCGTGATCGCATCGGCGATCCGGTTTCTGGACGTTCGCGGCGCGATGCACCTCGCGCTCGATCGTCGCAGGCGAGATCGGCAGCTTCGGGGCTTCGACCTGGATTGCGCGACGGGTTCGGGTCGCGGATGCAGGCAGTTCCGCTAAGGATCAGACGTGCCGGTGCCGAAAGGATCGTTGTGCTGAGAGAGCGCCATGCGGCGGTGCTGTTGCTCGGGGTGACGGCTGCTGCCGTTCCGGCGGTGGTGCATGTGCTCGCCGGGAACATCAAGGTGCATTTCACGGGCACCACGCACTTCTATGCCGTCGGCTTCAGCGCCCTCGTCGCGGCGGTCGCCGCGGTCGGCTTGACGGCGATCGGCGCGAAGCGGAACGACACGCGCACGGTGATCGTCGGAACCGCGTTCGCGGTCATGGCGAGCCTGCTCGCGCTGCACGGCTTCGCAACCCCGGACGTGATCGTCGACGGTTACGGCGTCGTCGCGATCACGGGCGGCGCCACGCTGCCGGCGGGCGCGCTCATCCTCTTGCTGTCGGTCGTGCCGTTGCCACGCGCACTACGAAGCGTGCGCTCGCTCCTCGCCCTACAGGGCGTGTTGCTCGTCGTCGTGATCGGACTCGGCATCGCTGCCCTCGTGTGGCCGAGCCTCCTGCCTGCGGTCCCTGCGCCGAAGAGCAATCCGGCGATCGCGCTGCTCGTCATCGGCCTGATGGCCTACGCGCTCCTCTCGTGGCGTGCACTGCGCACCTTCCTGCTCACGCAGCGCGCGCTCGACCTCGTGGTCGTCGTGGGCCTCGTGTGGCTCGGGACGGCGCTCGTGCCCGCCCTGACGATGGACTTCACGCAGCTCGGGTGGTGGATGGGCCACGAGCTCGAGCTCGACGGGATTCTGCTCGTCGGGCTCGCCGTCGCGGTCGACCTCGCCCGGGCCGCGCAGTCGCGGCCGCTCGCCGGCGACCTGCGCAGCTCGGAGCTCGTTGCGTCGGAGGACATCTTTCTCGGCTCGCACGTGCGGGCGCTCACCGTGCGGCTCGCCGACAAGGACGCGTATACCGAACGGCACACGCGGCGCGTCGCGCTGCTCGCCGTCCAGGTGGGCGAGGCGCTCGGCCTCTCCGCCGGTCGGCTCCGCACGCTCGCGATCGGCGGCCTGGTGCACGACATCGGGAAGCTCTCGGTGCCCGACACGATCCTCAAGAAGCCGGGCGCACTCGAGGACGACGAGTACGAGGTCGTGCAGCGGCACCCGGAGTGGGGCAACCGCCTCCTCTCGGAGCTCGGTGGGTTCTCCGACGCGGTGCGCAACCTCGTGCGCGACCACCATGAGCGGCTCGACGGGAAGGGCTACCCGAACGGCCTCACGGCGGCGGAGCTCGATCTCGACACGCGCATCCTGACCGTGTGCGACGTCTACGACGCGCTGATCTCGAAGCGCGTCTATCGCGAGGCGTGGTCGCACGAGCAGGCGATGGAGCTCCTGCGCCGCGAAACCGGCACCGCGTTCGACCAGCGCTGCGTCGAGGCACTTGCGCAGGTCACCGCCCGCGAGCGTGCCGTCGAGCCGGTGCAGCGCCCAACGCCACTCGGCGCGCGGGCTGCGACCGAGCTAGCCTGACGCACATGAGGGCGACGATCCTCGGCGAGGGTCTGCTCGTCGTGAACGTCGACGGCTCCGAATGACGGGATTCTCGGTCGACGCCGAGGATCCGAGGCGCCCGGACGTGCACGCGCTGCTCGAGCGGCACCTCGCTTTCTGCCATTCGATCACGCCGCTCGAGCACGCCTTCGCGCTCGACCTCGACGGGCTACGCGATTCGTCGATCACCGTCTTCGCCCTTCGTCGGGACGGCGAGCTGCTCGGCGTGGGCGCGTTGAAGGAGCTCGACCCGGCGCACGGCGAGATCAAATCGATGCACACCGCCGCCGAGGCGCGCGGGCTCGGCGTCGGTCGCGCACTCGTCGACCATCTGGTCGCGACTGCGATGGAGCGCGGCTACACGCGCATCAGCCTCGAGACGGGCACCGCCGACGGTTTCGCCCCTGCGCGTGCGCTGTACGCCGATGCGGGCTTCGAGCCGTGCGGGCCGTTCGGGGACTACGCGGAGAGCCCCGACAACACGTTCATGACCCGCGCGCTCAGGCCGTAGCTCGTCACGCCGACGGCTGTGGCCAGTCGGCGATCGGCGGCTCGGTTGCCGTCGGTGTAGCGGGTCACGCGCATCTCCCCTGCCGAGTACATCGTGGACGCGTCTGCGCCGGGGCCGACGAGGACACGCGGGGCTCGCGCTCGAGCGGATGAGAGACGCTGATGTAGACCGTTCCGACACGCTCCACGCACAGATCGTCTCGGACAACGGGTCCTCGGCTGCGCGAGCGCGCCACAACGGCCGAACGCGAATCTCGATTACCGGCCGCCGTCCCGTCCGCGTCAAGGACACTCGCACAGGTGAGCGCACCGGTGTCTGACACCCGTTCGACGCGCAGCGACGAACCGAAGCTGCGCAGAGGTGTCAGACACCAGTTCGAACTGTCGCGCCGCGTCGGCGGAATGCGAACCGCCGTTCCTGCCCGGCTCGTCGGGTGTCATTCCCGAACGCCGGCCCAGACGAGCGATGTTGTTCGTTTACGAAGCTTCGGACGCGTCAGCGCGAGCATTGAACAGCTGCCACTTTCCTTCGGAGACGACTTCGACGGTGTGATCGACCACTTTGATCGCGGTCTCGTCGTCGATTGCGTACGCCGGAACCGCCAGAGCGGCCGCCCAGAGCTCCGCGGCGGCCATCGAGTGGTCCGGCATTGCCTCGTGGTTCAGGTGCGGGAACATCGCGAAGTCGACGAGCCCGAGCGTTCGGTCGTCACCGGTGGTGCTGGCCTCTCGGAAACAAACCCCTGCCCGACCTGTGGTCCCATCACCAGGCTGCCGGCGCTGACTCCCACCCAGACCATGGTGCTCAGCGAGGGCAACAGGTCGCCCAATCCCGACTGCTCGATCCAGTAGCACAGGTTGAGGGGGTTGCCACCTCCCACGAGAAGGGCGTCCGCCTGTTTGATCGCGTCGATCCAAATCGATCTCTCGATGCTCGGCAGCGCGGTGAGTTCGAGCACTCCCAGTGATTTCCAACCGAGTTCGCAGAGAGGTGAGGCAGCACGTCCGTTGATCAGCCCTACGGTCTGGCCCAGCCGAGGGGTTCCGGCTGCTTGTCGTTAACGCCCGTGGCGGTAAGTCCACCAGGCAGAGCGAAGGTCCACGGCCACATCGAAGAGATCGCTTCGACGGAACGCGGACTACCTTTGCACATTGGGACCGGGAAGCTCGCTGGTCATGTCACGTATCGGCCCCCGTCTTCGACGTCGCCCCGCGCGCGGGTCGGCGGCCATGA
The DNA here is from genome assembly GCA_964504405.1 of uncultured Gaiellales bacterium. Lineage (GTDB taxonomy): Bacteria > Actinomycetota > Thermoleophilia > Gaiellales > Gaiellaceae > PALSA-600. The sequence goes on from CAZDEX010000073.1 coordinate 8,872, forward strand.
ACGACCTTCGCGTAGGTTCGTGACAGTATCGCCCGATGCGTTTCGCGAGCGCGCTCTGCGTGGTCGTCTACGTCCTGTTCGCCGCGGCCTGTTTTCGTCTCGTGTGGCTTGATAAGGGCTGGGGCCTCGCGCTCGGGGAGGGCCTTTTCACGCTGCTCGGCGCGAGCGGCCTTGCGTGGGCGACGTTCGCCCACCGGTACCGCTCGGTAGTCGCCATCGCAGCAACCACGCCGCTGGTCGGCTGGTTCCTCGCGACGCCGCGCAACTCGGGGCCGCCGTACCTCGTGGCGTCGCTGCTTGCTCCGACGGGGGCCGCCGTGGCGTGGCTCCTCACGCGTCGTACGTGACCAGTAGAGCGCGGCCTGGGATCTACACGTCGCTCGAGGCAATCGACTACATCGACGGGGACAGTTCTACGGGACGATGGAAGGATCGTTCACCGGCGAGCGCCTCTCGGG